>JAYPMN010000044.1:0-9420 GCA_038129925.1 Flavobacteriaceae bacterium | reverse complement strand
ACATGAGCCCTTAGCCCAAAATCTACCTTTCGGTTATATTTTGCTGCTTTCTGACTCATGTTTTCCATTAAGTCCCTCAAATTAACTTCTGTCTCCGGCCACATCAGGTAAACATCACAATGTTCGGCACAGAGATCAACCGCTTGTGGAGAATAGCCACCAAAGTAAAGTAAAGGGCCCCCATTTTGATAGGGTTTAACCGGATTTGTAGGAAGTTTAAACTTATAAAACTGACCATTAAAATCGATTTCTTCTTGTGTCCAGGCTTGTTTGAGGATTTCAATGACCTCTCTAGAACGCTGATACCGATCTTCAGAGGGAAGGTCTTCGCCCGGTAAATCAGATGAAATGATATTCACCGTAAAACGTCCCTTAAGGATATGATCTATCGTAGATAGAGATCGGGCTAACATTGGTGGATGAATCTCACCACAACGAACAGCCGCAAGGATATTTATATTTTTAGTAAGCGGGGACACGGAAGAGACAAAAGGAAGGGTATCTTGTCCCACTTGATAGGATGAAGGACACAAGATATTTCTAAAGCCTAACTGATCAGCTGCAAGTAAAATATTAGAAGTGTTTTCCCAATTGCTTTTGTATTTCATATCACGTTCACCCAAATAACGATCGTCACCGTCACAAATCGGAGCAAACCAAGAGACCTCTGCCCCTTGTGCTTTTCTAGATCTTATTTTAATTGGTTCACACATATTAATCTTAGAATCCTGTGGATTGGGTTTATATAATTTTGGTTCTTGAAGTCATAATTTCGATTTATGGTCATTGAATCCCCTAATTTAGAAAGATTAGATTACATATCAAATCACAACCCCCAGTCTCAATAAAAACAATTAACTATAACCCTTGCCCATGCTTTTTTCCATATTAGCTATTTAACAACTTCATTTAAAGTGTATTAAATTTTAGTTCAATATCATTAATAACTTATATTAGAAGTCTAACAAAATAATTCATGAAAAGATTAATTGTCCTCCTTTTTGTTTTCGCTGGTCTATGTTCCTGCAGTCAAAAGACTAAAAAAAGTGTATTTATTGAAAAGGAGTCATTTGGAATAACTATTAATGGGAAAAAGATTGATCGCTTTACACTGAGTAATGAATCAGAAATGAAGGTTCAAATTTTAACCTATGGTGGCATCATAACCAATCTATATGTTCCAAATAAAGACGGAAATCAGACTGATATCGTTTTAGGTTATGACAATCTGAGTGATTATGAAAATGGGAGTCCTTATTTTGGGGCTCTGATAGGACGCTATGGAAATCGTATAGCTGATGGAAAATTCAAACTAGATGGTACAGAATATACCCTTGTTCAGAACAATGGCAAAAATCACCTTCATGGAGGAACAAAAGGTTTTGATAAAGTGGTCTGGGATGCAAGCTCTAGAATTGAAAATGAAAAGGCTATTTTACAGCTGAACTACTTTAGTAATGATCTCGAAGAAGGTTATCCTGGAAACTTAAATGTCGAAGTAATCTATGCCTTGACGAAAGACAATACGTTAGAAGTAAAATACAAAGCGACCACAGATAAAAAAACAGTAATAAACCTCACTCAGCACACCTATTTTAACCTCTCAGAAGAAAAGGATATTATGAATCACGAGTTAATGCTTAATGCTCCATATTATTTACCCATTGATGAAACCCTTATTCCAACAGGAGAAATTGCTAGTGTAAAGGGAACTCCTTTTGATTTTACAACATTTAAATCAATTGGAAGGGATATAGAAATTGAAAATATACAATTAGAGAGGGGGTTAGGATACGATCACTGCTGGGTACTTGAGAATTCAAAAAATGGACTTCAATTAGCTGCAATTTTAAAAAATAAAAGCTCTGGAATACAAATGGAGATTTTCACTGACCAGCCCGCAATTCAATTTTATTCTGGAAACTTTTTAGACGGATCAAATCCAATTAAAGATTCCGAATCTTTTTACTCATATAGATCTGGTTTATGTCTAGAAACTCAGCATTTTCCAAATTCACCAAATCAGGATTCTTTTCCTTCAACAGTATTAAGTCCTTCTGAAATTTATAATACTAAGACTTTATTCAAATTTTCAAATGAAGTCAAATAATATTCAAGATCACTAAACAAGCACTGTGCAAACATTAGAATTGTTAGACTGGATTTCGATAGGAATATACTTTACTGTATTGACAGGAATTGTTATTTGGGTAATTAAAGGTAAAAAAAACAATACTGAAGATTATTTTTTAGCAGGGAAAAATGTTGGTTGGTTTGTAGTAGGAGCCTCAATATTTGCCTCTAATATTGGATCAGAGCACGTTGTAGGGCTTGCAGGAGCAGGTGCTAGTGATAAACTTCCTATGTTAATCTATGAGGTTCATGCATGGATTGTATTAATTTTAGGATGGGTTTTTTTACCATTTTACAAACGTGCGGGAGTTTTTACCATGCCAGAATTTTTAGAAAAACGTTTTGACTCCAGAATGCGTTGGATTTTATCTTTATTTTCTATTGTCGCCTACGTGCTTACTAAAATTTCAGTTACGATTTACGCAGGAGGAATTGTAGTGTCTGCTATTTTGGGAATTGATTTTTGGACTGGTGCCATTGCTTCGGTGATTTTAACTGGAAGTTATACCGTTTTAGGAGGTATGCGAGCAGTTGTCTATACTGAAACCTTACAAGCCTTAGTGCTTGTCGCTGGTGCAGCTGTTTTAACCTACATCGGCTTAGATCGAGTGGGTGGATGGGAAAGTATGAAAACAACAGTAACTCCCGAATATTTAAATATGTGGCGTCCTGCTTCAAATCCCGATTTCCCCTGGCATTACTTGTTTATTTCAAGCACTATAGTTGGTATTTGGTATTGGTGTACTGATCAATACATTGTCCAAAGAACACTGACGGCAAAAAATATTAAAGAAGGTCGACGAGGTACAATTTTTGGCGCCTTAATGAAGTTATTGCCGGTTTTTCTTTTCCTGATTCCAGGAGTAATTTCATTAACACTTAAAATGAGAGGAGAATTGGAATGGGAAAGTACTGATCAAGCTTTCCCTGTATTGATGAGTAATCTCCTGCCAGCAGGCCTTCGAGGTCTCGTTTCAGCAGGTCTATTAGCTGCATTGATGAGTTCATTAGCCTCAGTCTTTAATTCAGTCTCTACACTTTTTACAGTTGATGTTTATAAAAAATTAAAACCTAAAACCCCTGAAAAAAAACTAGTTCAAACTGGTCAACTTGCTACTTTAGTAGTTGTTATTATAGGCATCTTTTGGATACCCATTATGTCAAATATTTCAGGTGTGCTCTACGAATACTTGCAATCTGTACAAACCTATATTGCTCCTCCTATAGCAGCGGTTTTTATTACGGGAATTATGCATAAACGTATCAATACCCAAGGTGCTTATGTCACTTTAATCAGCGGTTTTATTATTGGCTTTGGTAGGATTTTTTTAGAAATTATGAGTGATTCTTTGAACCCGGGAAGCTTCCTACATACATTTGGTACAATGAATTACCTTAAGTTCGGCTCTTGGTTTTTTCTTCTTTGTGTACTGCTTATAACAGCCGTTAGTCTTGCAACAGAGGAACCTAAACCGGAGAAAGTATTGAATCTAACACTTGGAACCGTCAGTTCCAAGGAAAAGAAAATTGCAAGGGCATCATTCGACTGGAAAGATGTAAGCATTTCAATTTTCGTAATCCTTGTAGTTGTATTTGTTATGCTTTGGTTTAATGGGAAATAAGACTAAAATTTTGATGTTAATATAGCTAAAAAGGTCTCAATACCAGTAAGGTAATTGCCCACCCGAAGATTTTCATTTGGACTGTGCTGATTGTTATCTAAATTGACGGTAGGCACCCCTATTGCTGGAACATCTAGCTCAGATACAAAAGGGGAGATTGGAACCGAGCCCCCGCTGGTTCTAATAATAACAGGTTTTTCGTTGTAATATTCTGTAAATATAGCACTCAACCATTTTCCTTCTTTGGATTGGGTAGCTGTCCTAAAGGCTGGGTAAGCTACATTTGATGTCATTTGTAAAATTCTGTCTTGACTCATCCGTTCCTCTTTAGTTGGCTGATGGTCAAGAATGGTATAGCCTTGATTTATTAGATGAGTCTTTACTCCCTCAATCAATTTGTAGGGATCACTTTCAACTACAAGTCGGATGTCAATTTCTGCAGTAGCAGTGGCTGGGATAATGGTTCTCGCTTGATCCCCAACCCATCCACTTTGCAAACCACGTATATTTAGTGAAGGGTATTGTATAGACTCTTGATAGGTATTTCCTACCCTATCATTTCTTTTGGTCTGGGTTCGTTCCTTAATTGCATTATCTTCTGTTGGCACACCTTCAAGAATTTTTTTTGTAGCTGAATCCAAATTAATACCATCATAAAAACCAGGGATTACAACACGACCCTGATTGTCTTTCATAGAAGCCAAGGCTTTAGATAACTCTAAAGCAGGGTTAGGGATATAGTTTCCATAATGTCCACTGTGTTGTGGTACTACAGGACCAAAAGCTGTGAGTGTTAATGAAGCTATACCACGGTTTCCAAAAACTAAAGTGTGTTTTCCGGAAGAATGAACGGGACCGTCTAAGATTAGAAGTAAGTCGGCTGTTAACTGATCTTTGTATTTCTTTACCGCCTCTGGCAAACCTGGAGAACTTTGTTCTTCTTCGAAATCTAAGATTAATTTGATGTTGTATGCCGCTGATTTGCCCTCTTTTTTTAGATGATTTAAAGCTGTTAAAAGCATTACAAAAGGGCCCTTATCGTCCGCACTCGAACGCGCAAAGATTCGATAATCATCTATTTCTTGACCCTTTAAGTTATCCCAACTAATTGAGTTAAATTCTATACCTTTTTTCGATTTTAAAACTGCTGTGTAAGGATTCTTTTGATTCCATTTTGTTCCATCAACTGCCTGACCATCTAAATGCATATAAAAAGCTAGAGTAGGCTTTGATTTTTTTACCTTCAAATTTGCTAATAAAAGGGGTAATTCTGAAGTTTCAAGCGTATTCACCTCAAAATCTAAAGCCTCTAACTCTGATTTAGCCCAAGAAATATTGCTTCTAATATCATCTGGTTTCGCGGCATCATTAGGCAATGCCAAAAAAGTTTTAAACTTTTCTATGCTTTCAAGGCCTATTTTACGGGCAGTGGATTCAAATTTGCGCTGAGCATTTAAATTTGAAAAACAGCATATTAATATAACAGCAATATTAAATAATAATTTCATATTCAATAATTCAATTTATGTGAAAACCAAATATATTGAATTGATTATGATCTTATCAATTCACTAAGCAAAATTATTTTGATGCACTTCAATAATCAAAGAAAAACAATTTAATACAGCCTCCAATTTGGTCTTTTAATGAACCAAATTCAATCAGCAAGGTTTTTTCTCAAAAAACGAAGCCCATTTTTATGGAAAATATTTTCAACGTCTTGGACACCATAGCCTCTCTGAGTAAGAATAAGATCCAGCTTTTGAAGGTCGGCTATGGTTTCTAAATCGGAAGGACATTGCTCTTTTCCAAATCCACCATCAAGGTCAGAACCCAGCATAACATGCTCTGAATTACCCGTCAACTCACAAATATGATCAATATGATTGACTATGGTCTCAATAGTCAATCCACTCCCATGAGGATAATTAATTCCACGCTTCCAATTTGGAAGCATCATCCATGCATCAAAAGCCATTCCAATGACAGCATCTCGTTCTAGCAAAGCCTTGATTTGATCATCGTTAAGCTGACGCTCATCCGGCACCAATTTTCTTACGTTGCTGTGGCTTGCCCATATTGGACCATTGTAGACTTTTAAGGTCTCCCAAAAACTCTGATCACATAAATGGGTGGCATCTAAAATCAGTTTTAATTCAGAGATTTCCTTTAGTAAGGTTTTCCCTTTTAGGCCAATACCACCACTAGAATCGGTTCCAAAAGCATAAGTTCCAGGACCGTAATGTGCAGGTCCGATTGCGCGCAGTCCCTCATTATACATTTGGTGTAAAAAATCCATATTGACTATGGAGTCTGCACCCTCAAGTGTTAAGATATATCCAATGGGTGTTTCATTGGAATATTGTTCCCATTGGGTAAGGTGATTATTTAACTGCTCTTTAGTCCTTATCTGATACAATTGGTTGTCCACCTCCATAGCCCGATACCAAGCTAGCTGCCCTTGGGTTTGTGCCCATGCTTGCTCGGGAGAATTCCATCCAGGTAGTTTGTTTTTAGGCTTAACATATCGAGCAATTAATGTTGCCATACACAAGCCTATATTCCCCTTTCGCATAGCTGGAAAGGAGACCACTCCTTTTTCACGATCGGGTAAATCAACCATCCCTGACTCTAAAGCACGAATCTCAGAAACCTCCATTCGGAAATCCCTATTCCACTCTAGAGCATTCATCGATAGGTCTAAATGGGCATCAAAAATAAACTTCATTGGTTTAATTCAATTTGATAATCACGAGCCTGAACATCCCAATAGCCAGTATGTACTCCGTTTTCTACAGTATAAGCTCTGTTGTATTTTGCTACAGTAGGACAAATATGATAAGGCAAAGCATAAAACAGATCTCCAACTTTAAAATTGTTCTCTTCTTTAAACTCTAAGATTAAATGCTCTTCACTTTGCCCCTTGTGAACAGCATTCTCCATCCCTATAATTTCAACTCTGGGCAGGGGCATTTCTGAGGCAACCGCTTTATGTCCCAAATCAAAACAATAGATATTGTCATTCGGTTTACTAATCAAACGAGTGATTAAAACAGCTGCATTGAGAAAAGGCGACTCTTCCCAAATCTTTTTATATCCTAAATCCCAAAATAGAGTTGTCCCTGGACTTAATAAGTTGTTTTTACGCAATGCATGAGGATAAAAACTTGGAGAGCCTCCTGTTATGATGTTGGGAACAGCCCCACCCTCGGACTCAATGCGACTGATCAACTCTTGAACAGACTTAAAATCCCTATCACACTTTGCAATTCTCTCTTTTAAATCCAAAGGACGAATATGCCCATCGTAAATGTGAAATCCCTGAAATACTGTATTGTGGTCTTTGATTAAAGTATGGTAAAGTTGGTCAGCCCTTTCAGGCAGTATGCCGGTTCGATTCATCCCATTGTTCAAATCAATCCATAAATTGATCTTTACAGCCTGCTGCTTTGCTAGGTCAGAAAAAATTTTCAAAGAATCTAAATTATCTACCAAACTTGAGCATGCTATCTCAGGATTTACTTTTTGCCAATGAATAAATTGTTGCATTTTTTCTTTGGTAGGCTGATGCGCGAGAAGAATCTTTCTCACCTTGCAACTAATCAACAACTGCATTTCAGCAAGAGTGGCACATTTGAACTGAGTGATTCCTGCATCCATTTGAAGTTTAATGACAGCTGCCATTTTGTGGGTCTTAATGTGGGGAATCAAGCGATGAGTTCCTCCAGCTAATTGAAGCATGGCCTTTATATTGTGTCGAACCCTTTTAGGATATACGAGTAGGCCAGGGGTCAATAATTTGTTTTCATTTTGAACTTTAAACTCGTTTAACATAACATGACTTGAGTTTATTTTTCCAATAAAAAATGAGCTTCAATTTCAACTGCAATATTTTGAGGAAGCGACATGCCTACTGCACTGCGAACACCGATTCCATGTTCCTCACCAAACACTTCGGCCATCAATTCACTAAATCCATTGATTACATAGGGATGTTCTTCAAAATCAGGAGTGGCGTTTACCATTCCTAAAACTTTTACCACCCGCTTTATACGATGTCCTGATTCCATATGAGTCACTAGAGTAGAAAGCATGGTTAACCCAACTTGTAGTGCAGCATTTTTACCTTGATCTCGATCAAGAGTCCCCCCTACTTTTCCTGTAATAAGGTCTCTGTCATTCAGTAGAGGTCCTTGACCAGAAACATAAAGATAGTCTCCAACAACTAAAAGGGGTCGGTACACTCCCAAAGGCTTGGGCGCTGGAGGTAATATTAAACCCAATGCTTCTATTCTGTCTTTTAATAAATTACTCATTTGCTATATAAATTGATTTAGTACCAAAACACCCAATAAACCACTAATACCAATTGAAGTTTCCATAATTGTCCATGTAGATAGGGTCTCTTTAACATTTAAATTAAAGTATTCTTTGAAAAGCCAAAATCCACTGTCATTTACATGGGAAAGCATCAGACTTCCTGCACCAATAGATAAAACCATCAATTCTGGACTTACCCCAGTAGATTGAACTAAGGGCAATACGATTCCAGCTGTCGTCAATCCAGCAACCGTTGCAGAACCAACTGAAAAACGGATCAATGTAGCAATTAACCAACCAATCACTAATGGTGACATGGAGGTAATTTGAAGTAGGTTTCCGATATACTCACTCACACCGCTGTCGATTAAAATTTGTTTTAATGAACCTGCACCTGCAATAATTAATAATACCATGGTAATACCCGATACAGCCGTACCGTATATTTTCATTACTCCATTCATACTTAAACCTCGTGCAATGCCCAATGTGTATGTTCCAACCAAAACGGTCAGTAACAAGGCTATCACTGGATTCCCAATGAATTTGATGATAGAAAGCCACAGTCCTTCAAGTGGAAAGAAATTCACAATCAAAGTTGATACAGCGATTAAAATAACAGGTAGTAATGCAGATAAAATACTGCTTGAAAAGCTAGGGAGTTCTTCTTCAGAAAACACCTTAGTGGTCATAAATTCTTTTAAAGGTTTGGCTTCCACTTTGGGAATAAAACGAGTTAAAATGGGGCCTGAAATTAAAATGGCTGGGATGGCAACTATGACACCGTAAATTAATGTTTTACCCATGTCTGCCTCAAACATGACAGATAGTGCTGTTGGTGCAGGGTGAGGAGGAAGAAATCCGTGTGTAACTGATAAAGCAGCTAACATGGGTAGGGCAATTGAAATTAAAGAGAGTCCAGTTGCTGCTGCCACTGTAAAAACCAAGGGGACTAAGATGACAAAACCTACGGAATAAAACATGGTTACCCCAACAATAAAACCAGTTAGCATCACTGCCATTCTGGTATTTTTAACGCCAAAAAGCTGGATCAGACCATTGGTTATCTTTTGAGCTGCACCGCTCTCTGCGACAAGTTTCCCCAACATGGCTCCCAGCCCAAGTATCATGACTAAAAAACCTAAAGTATTGCCTATCCCCTTTTCAATAGATTCTACGATGGTATTGAGTTCCATACCCTGTCCTATACCGATGGCCAGTCCCACAAGTATAAACGCAATAAAAGCATTGAGGCGAACAACTAAAATTAAAAGGAATAAAAGGAGGATTCCAAGGGTGATTACGACTAATGGCATACGTAAAAATAGAAAAGTTAATCGGATTT
>JAYPMN010000043.1:4786-9463 GCA_038129925.1 Flavobacteriaceae bacterium | reverse complement strand
TTAATAATTCTAATCTAAAACGAAGATACAACTAAAAGATATGCTTTATTTTTGATACAAATAAAAACCTAATGGAAGTTCTGAAAACACTAATTATTGGAAGCGGACCCGCTGGATATACAGCGGCAATTTATGCAGCAAGAGCTGATTTGAAACCGGTGCTTTATACTGGCATGGAGCCTGGGGGTCAATTGACTACAACTACAGAGGTTGATAATTTCCCTGGCTATCCCGAAGGAGTTGACGGACCAACCATGATGGTTCAATTACAACAGCAAGCAGAACGTTTTGGGACCGAAGTTCGAGTCGAGATGATTGAAAAAATAGAGCTGGCCACAACAATAGGTGGTATCCACAAGGCCTTTACGGCCGGAGGAACTGAAATTCAGGCACAGACAATAATAATCAGTACAGGAGCTACTGCAAAATATTTAGGCCTTACTAGTGAGCAACGACTTCGAGGTGGCGGAGTTTCTGCTTGTGCTGTATGTGATGGGTTTTTCTATAAAGGCCAAGATGTTGCGATCGTTGGAGGTGGAGATACTGCTGCTGAAGAAGCAACCTATCTCGCTAAGATTTGTTCTAAAGTCACCATGCTCGTCCGTAAAGACAAAATGCGTGCTTCTAAAGCCATGCAGCATCGTGTGACAAGCACACCCAATATTGACCTGAGATTCAACACTGAAATTGATGAAGTACTAGGGGATCAAGTAGTTGAAGGGCTGCGAATGAAAAATAATCAAACTCAAGAAACTGAAGAGATTCCAATCACTGGACTTTTTATAGCAATCGGTCATAAACCAAATACTGAAATTTTTAAAGGTCAGCTAGATATGGACGAGGCCGGCTATTTGATTACCCAAGGAAAAACAACCAAAACGAACCTTCCAGGAGTATTTGCATCAGGTGATGTTCAAGATAAAGAATACAGACAGGCTGTTACTGCAGCAGGTACTGGGTGTATGGCAGCATTAGATGCTGAACGCTATCTCCAAAGTATAGAAAGTTAAACTTGTAAGTCCTCCCATTCTTGCATCAAACGTTCTAAATTTTGTTTTTTTTGCTGATAGGAATCAAAAAAATCAGGCTGTGCTATAGTTTGCTCATAATTGATCTCTAGCTCAAAATCAATCTCTTTGATTTCCTTTTCTAAGCGACTGATTTGCTTTTCTACTTTATTAATTTTTAGCTCGTATGAACGTGCCTTTTTTTGCTTCTTATGATCACCCCGAGATGATTTTGTAGAAGACTTGCCCTGCTCTGGTCCTTTTTCCAACTCTTTTAAAGAAGCTAATTGCTTGTCTTCCAAATAAGCGTTAATGTCTCCTAAAAATGGCTTAACCTCTTGATTTCGGAATGAAATAACCTTTTCGCACAGACCCTGAACAAAATCCCTATCGTGTGATACTAAAATTAAGGTTCCTTTGAATTTCAATAGGGCTTCTTTTAAAACATTTTTTGAGGCAATGTCCAGATGGTTAGTAGGCTCATCCATAATCAACACATTAAAAGGCTGTAATA
The DNA here is from genome assembly GCA_038129925.1 of Flavobacteriaceae bacterium. GTDB lineage: Bacteria > Bacteroidota > Bacteroidia > Flavobacteriales > Flavobacteriaceae > MS024-2A. The sequence goes on along the minus strand of JAYPMN010000043.1, from coordinate 7,942 downwards.
AAAGTTTACACAATGCGAGACGATTTCGTTCTCCTCCTGAAAGTACCTTAACCTTTTTGTCTACCGACTCACCAGGAAAAAGAAAAGCTCCTAATAAATCTCTTACTTTGGTTCTGTTTTCGGGTGTAGCTGAATCTTCCGCAGATTCAAATACGGTTTGATCACCATTAAGGTAGGTCGATTGGTTTTGAGCAAAATAGCCCAACTGTACATTATGTCCTAATTTGACTTCTCCCTCGTATTGAATCTCAGAGACTATGATTTTAGCTAGGGTAGATTTGCCCTGCCCATTTTGCCCAACAAAAGCAATTTTTTCACCTCGCTCAATCTCAAGATTAACATCACTAAGGACTTGCTTATCATCATAAGCCTTTGCAACATTATGTGTTTGTAGAATGATTTTACCTGGTTGGTGTGAAATAGTGAACTCAAATTTTATTTTTTTATTTTCCTCTGGATCAATTTCTATCCGGTCAATCTTATCCAACTTTTTAATTAAAGATTGCGCCATGCTCGCCTTGGATGCTTTGGCCCTAAAGCGCTCGATTAATTTTTCAGTTTGCTGAATTTCTTTTTCTTGATTTTTTTGAGCAGCCAACTGTTGAGTTCTAAGCTCCTCTCTAAAAATCATGTATTTAGAATAAGACTTTTTAAAGTCAAAAATCCGCTGTTGGACAATTTCGATGGTGCGATTGGTAACCTGATCTAAAAACATTCTGTCGTGAGAAACTAAAACCAAGGCTCCTTTAAATTTCTTTAAAAATTGTTCTAGCCAAATAATAGATTCAATGTCAAGGTGATTCGTAGGTTCATCCAAAAGCAAAATATCGTTGTCTCTGAGGAGTAATTTTGCTAACTCAATACGCATTCTCCACCCTCCAGAAAACGTGTCTGTGGGGGCGTTTAAATCACGCATACTAAACCCCAAGCCCAACAAAATTTTTTCTGTTTGTGCTTGATAATGATAGCCGCCGATCATTTCATAGCGCGTATTAAGCTCATTCAATTCATCTAATTGATCAAAATAGGATTGACTTTCAAAATCCTGAGTAGTTTCCATGAATTGATGAATCGCTTCTTGCCGTGACTCAATAGATTTGATTTCTTCAAAGGCGAGATAGGCTTCTTCTAAAACTGTTCTGCCATGTTCAAAGTCCAAGTCCTGCGGCAAATAACCTATTTCACAGTTTTTCTCAAAAGCAAAGGTTCCTGAAGTCGGTGTGTTTTCTTTTGACATCAATCGCAATAGCGTCGATTTTCCTGCGCCATTCTTTCCAATCAGTCCAACTCGATCCCCTTTGCCAAGACGAAAGGATATGGCATCAAAGAGAGTTTCTCCTCCAAAACTTACTGTAATTTGATGTGCGTTGAGCATAATTTATTTTGGATTGCTAAAATAGCTTTCAAATCGGTTAATTGCTACTTCATTCGGAATTTGTTTTCCCTCGTTTATAGATTCAAATAGCCATTTGGACAATAATGGAGCCATAAGCACACCTCTTGTTCCTAGACCGTTAAAAATAAACACATTGGGATGTGAAGGGTGGGCTCCCAAGAGCGGTCTTCGGTCGATAACTGTGGGTCTTACAGCGGCCTCATGCTTAACTATTTCAAAAGGGGTGTTAAGTAATGTATTGAGTTTATCGACCAACCATTTTTTTCCTTCTGCTGTTGGTGTATTTGTTTTGTCCTGCCGAGAAAAACTGGCACCTACCCAAAATAAATTTTCCCCCATAGGAGATATAAATATAGACCCTTTGATGATTTGACTTCTAGATAATTTGGGTGCTTTGATGATTAAGTATTCTCCCTTTGATCCTACCATTGGTAGGTAGTTAAACCAGAGGTTTTGTTTTAGACCAAAGCCTTCACAAAAAATAATTCTTTTAGCAAGAATACCTTTATACTCAATGCAGTTCTTTGAAATTATAAGAGATGAGGGATCGAAGGGTTCATTTAAAAATTCATTTTGACTGCGTGTTTCTTTAAATCTTTGGAGAAGTATGTTAATTTCCAATTTACCAAGCTTCTCGACAATTCCATATCCTACTTTATTTTTTAAGGCTGTCGATGTTTTGTGAATTAGTTTTGGCGTTAAAAAGGAAGTCAAACCGTTTCGTTGTGAGGCAACGATCCAATCGTTTTGTTCTACCTGTTTGTAAAAAATACGATGAATTGGGAGTGGATAAAAAAACTGATTATTAAGCTCCGATTCAATGCTTTTGTAATAGGCTATAGCATAATTGAAGAAGTCAATTCCATTCCATACCATTGTATACCTTTTGAGAACAGTAGGGTTGCAAATTCCTGCTGCGTTCGTGCTTGCGCCCTTAAAAGCGGGATCGGAAATAATCAAAAAATCTTTTTGATGCTTACTCATTTGCCAAGCAATATTGAAGCCTGCTAAACCGTATCCTACTATTATAGAATCAATCATAATTTCAAAAGTACCCAAAAAAAAACGCTATTGTTTCCAATAGCGTTTTTTCGTTTTTTTTATCCTTTTTAGTTACTCCACATATCTTGCTCAAAATCTCTAATTTCAGCCTTGATCCGTTCTGACTCTAAAAGCTGACGGAGCGCATCTTCGTAAATGTATTCGTTTACTTGGCGGTCTTCATATACATTTTCTTCTTTGTAAATAGTTGCGTTAAAGCGTCGAGAGTTTAACATATGATCGTAAGTGATCGGTTGTGAAGAATTTCTGGTATTGAATACCCCGTTATTTGCAAGAGCTTCTCGTGCATCTGGAAACCAAATCCAAAATAATGGCACTAGGGCATCTTTCATTGCCTCTGGACCTTGACTTAAAGTAGAAACATCCGGTGCTACAGGAGCAATCCCTAAGAGTCTATATTTTAATTCTCCTAAACGTTTGTTAAAAAACCAGGTCCCTTTGATACGGTATTGAACTATTTTGTCTGACTCAATTTTATAAGTATCATAATCGTCTTCTGTAACTTCCTCACCAGCATTAGACTTTGATATTCCTTCAGCAGATAAATTTCTAGAAACCAAGATATCTGTCAAATCTTCAAAAGTCAATTTTTCGTTTTCATTAAAATAAGAGGTAGAATAAATTTCTGCAATCTCGCCAGAAGCAATATTGTCGTATAAAATTCTGAACAAGGACTTTCGATTGTTCGACAATAAACC
>JAYPMN010000043.1:0-4686 GCA_038129925.1 Flavobacteriaceae bacterium | reverse complement strand
CGTAATCGAAATTGGCGACGTTTGTTTCAATTTATAACTCGGGTTTGAAGGAATTATTACTTCAATATCAGAAATAATTATTGTTTGGCCGTTTTTAATGCGACTTAAACTGTTAATTGCTTTTCTGTCTAATTTGTTTCCTTTAATCACCATACTCGGTTGCCCAGGAGCTCTAAATCTAAAAGATTTGGTCTCTAAAGGTAAATCAAAATCAAAATCTTCTAATCTAGCCTCTACAGAACCTCGCTCCAGACTTGACTTTGGAATTGTAAAAGAACCAGACTGGCCTCTAAAATAACCTGCCGGTTTCGGGATATCTTTGATTCTGAAGCTAGAAACTGAGGAAACTCTATTCCCGTCAGGTAGTGTACCAGAGACATTTATTTTTACTTCTCTTCCTTTGCCAGGGAATAAATTATATTTGCTTCCTCTTACTCTTTTTAACCCGGGAGCAGAAGCTTTGACTTTTGAGTCAATTATTCCTGGAATAGATATTGTAATTGGATTTTGTACACCTCTATAAACTACATTCATTTTATCTGCTGAAATCACTGCAGAGTTAGGTTTTGAAATAACAGTATACGTTTGATTTACATTTATACGAGACTCTTGTCCTTCATCTAAAAAAACTAAATCTCCAACAATGGAATGGTCACCAGGGTTTCCTGAATTTACTTTCAACTTAATTCCTCCTGGAATTAAATCATAATCATTTTTTGTCAAAGTTCGCCCATCAAGTTTTAATTCAACAGAATTTGGGTTTTGTGCTCCACCCTTTCGACCAAGTATAACACTCCCGTCAAATACTTCTCCTGGATAATAAGCCCCTTTCTCGGTTAACAACATACTGGAATAGTTATTGGCATTTACTTTTGAAGACATTTTCAACTCCTTACCCATTAGAGTTGTTAATACATCATGTTCCGTTTGGCGGATATCATTCTGCATCATAGTGAGTTTAGCAAGAGAGGAAATAAGTGGAAATCCTTTAAAACTTGCATCTAACCAGGGCTCGTCTATATTATCCCTATTTTTTATATTATTGTTCATGTCACCAGTAAAAAATCGAGCCTCTACCATTTCAATGTATTCAGGATATTGACTTCCAAAAACGTTAATGACTTTACCTCTGTAGTTTTGAATCATATCGATGAAAGCGCTTTTAGCTTCATTCGAGCCTTCCTTAAACCATAAAACATCCAATGCCTCACCTTTATCCATCTGAGCATATTCCTTTAACTCAGGATCTTTTTCTCTCTGGGTTTCAGTGATCTTATTCTTGATTTTTTGAATTTCATCAAAAAAAGCATCAGATTCTTTTTGAATTTCATCAGCTGTTCTTTTATGGCCAATCCACTTTCCTCCTTTTTCAGTTGCATTGACAGCTATGTTTTCAAGAAGTAAATTATTACTTTCAGATATACGATTATTTGCATCGGCTATCTTGACAAACATCTGTCCAAATCCATCTAGTACCTCTTTACTCACATTCAACGCGAGCATGGTAATAAATACCAAGTACATAAGGCTGATTAGTTTCTGCCTGGGTGTTTCTTTTGCTCCAGCCATGTTTACCTATTTTTTAGTCATAGCATTCAGCATACCACCATAAACATCGTTGAGAGCTGCTAAATTTGTAGATAAACTCTCCATCTGAGATCTAAGTTGCTCAGCGTTTTGATTCATTTTATCATTAAAATCCGAGTTACCTTGAGCATCTTGTAATTGCTTTTGATAATTAGCATTCAATTGTTCAAGTTTATTAGCAGCTTTTGCCAGTTCTTGATTGTAATTCTGTGAAGCAGATGCCGCCTCTGATGCCGGAGATAGAGCTTTAGCAGAATTCTCTAAATTTTTTATGCTACTCGCCAGGGAATTCATCAGTCCAACATCTAATTTCGCTTCTTGCATTAATGCATCAATTTTTGAGGAAAGTCCTTCTTCTCCACCTCCCGATGATGTTTTAGTAGATCCCTTAATTTTCTTCACATAATCTTGATGCTCTTCTTTTATTTCTCCAGTATTCAATGCTGAAACTGTAAAAATTAATGCCTCAGTTCCAAGACCAAGTCCAAGAACTAAGCCACCAGTAATAGGTCCAATTTCTAAATGTAGAATTTTAAATAGTGCACCTATAATTACAACTGCACCACCTAACCCAAAGAGCATGTGCATCATCACTTTACCCCTTAATCTTTTGTTTAAAGCTTTATCTGTCATTTTTATTAATTTTTGTTAAATATAAGATGTTTTGGAAAAAAAATCAATTATCTCATTTTTACTTTTGGAGTGCCCAAGTAATCCTGGACAGTTCTAAATCCAATATAGCTTCTAGCAGTATCAGAATATTCATAATCTCTTGAGCTTACCCTAAGATAATACGCTACATCTTTCCAAGACCCTCCTCTAACAACCTTTTTTGGTTCACTAGAAAGTGCCATACTTGGATTAAGTGATGATACATATTCGTATCCCCCACTATTATAAGAAGAGTTGGTCCACTCGGCTACATTTCCAGCCATATTGTAGAGGTTGTAGTCATTTGGTAAATACGATTTTGCCTCTACAGTGTAAACAGCTTGGTCAACCGCATAGTCTCCTCTTAAAGGTTTAAAATTTGCTAAAAAACATGCTCGATCATTTAATAAATATGGTGATCCCCACGGATAAGTCCCAGATGGGATTCCTCCTCGGGCAGCGTACTCCCATTCTCCTTCATTGGGTAATCTGAAACGGCTAACATTAGGTTCACCTTTATCTCGTTGGTAGCCATTTTTAAAGTTAGTTCTCCAGTTACAAAAAGCAACAGCTTGGTTCCAAGAAACTCCGACTACAGGATAATCTTGATAGGCGGGATGGGAAAAATAATCATTGTGCAGGGGTTCATTGTAAGAGTACGTAAAGTCTTTGATCCAAACTGTAGTATCTGGATAGATTTGAACCTCTTCTTTCTTGATAAAGGGAGTCCTATCAATAAATTGTCGTTTTGTTCTTTTGGATTCTGCTGCAGCGGCTTCGGCATCAAACCAAGTGTAAGCATAAACTAATTTAGCAACATCTAGTTTAATCTCTCCGTTGTACCACTGTTCAGGAGGAAGATATAGAGAATCCATAACCTCGGCGTAATTTTGATCAACATAATCTTCAGTATCCCAGGACAAGTCAGCATCCCAGTTTAATGCTTTTCCTGCATATAAATCTTCACTTAGATCGTAATAATTCGTACGCATATATTTTTGAAATTCGTTGAGATCGGTAGTATCAGTATCTTGAAATGCAAATTCTCCAATTCCCTCACTATCTTCTCCTAATTCTAATTCGAAAGCCTTTCTGGCTAGCATGGCTAGTGCAACTGAATCTTTGACCCAATAGACAAATTGGCGATATTCACTATTGGTGATTTCGGTTTCATCCATATAAAACGATGGAACGGTAACGGTTCGTGCAGGTGCGTTTTGGAGTTGAGCTATATCTTCGTCAGACTTACCCATAATGTAAGCACCCCCCTCTATTAGAGTCATTCCATAAGGCTTATCACCGAACCATTTCTTTTGCTTGACACCGATAAGTTCTCCCCTGTTATTACTTCCACAAGAAGATATGATTAGGAAAATCGTAAACAGAACTAAATGTCTTTTCATTGATATTTCAATTAGAACCAGAATTTAAATCTGATAACATAAAACTAGTTAATTTTCGCTATTAAAACGATTATGTTTTTACTTTATTGCTTACTTATAAAGAAACAAATCTACGGCATTTAATTCATTCTTCTTACAGCATTATACCACCTTTCGGGGATATGATCATGTGTAGCAGACTCGTAATCTTTTTCTGTGCATGCTAATAACGCAGCTTTTTTTGTTTTATTATTTAGATGAGAATCATTTGTTAATTCTAGCCACCAACGTTGGCTTTTTTTACTTTTGTAAAAAACCATGGTTTGATCTGATAACTGGACACTGTACTTAATAAACCCTTGATTGACGGCTATTGGATATTCATCAAAACGTAAAGAATAACCCTCAACAAAATACCATACCATTTGGGCTAGTAATTGATCCATCATAGGTGTAGAGGGCAATTCATGTATTCCTAAAAAACTAACACGATCACTTATCCCAGCATATCTGGTCAGAGCACAAATGGTTCTTGAATCAACACCATTGGGATTCCCTTTTAACGGGTCAGCTGAGGCTTGCCAAGACAAACATTTCATATCCATACTGATTATATCTGCATCTCTAAAAATTGGTTCAGAAATGGAAACCGAATCCAAAACTTCACCTAATCGAACGCTGTCAAAAAATAACTTATTCATCAAATCTTTTTCTTCGGTAGCACAATAATAATTTTGAAATCCTAAATTGGTATAATTGAATAATACATTAGGTTTATCCATGATAATTCTACTCATGTAGGACCGCCCTGAGATTAGCTCGTCTTCCTGTGAAAAATCAAAGGAGCTGTCAACGGACACCATATTGACCAGTTGATTAAAATCTTGAAAGACTTGATAAAGCGGAAAAATCATATCGTGACTACCTCCTATGAATATTGGAGTAATATTCATTTGTTTCAAATGGTAACCTATTTCCTTAATAGCAAAATAGGTGTCTTCAACATTTGAACCGTTAGGCAAGTCTCCTAAGTCAGCTATATTCAATGACCAATTGCCAGGATATA
>JAYPMN010000042.1:0-9480 GCA_038129925.1 Flavobacteriaceae bacterium | reverse complement strand
TTTGGTTGTTTTTCCTTTCAAGTGTTATTATGGTTATGTCTTTGTTTGTTGAAGCCGGACCGGCAGCAGCAGGTTGGACTATTTATCCTCCATTAAGCGCATTGCCTCAAGCACAGCCAGGTTCTGGAACAGGAATGACATTATGGTTAGTATCCATGGCTATCTTTATTGCTTCCTCCTTACTGGGCTCTCTAAATTATATAGTAACGGTCATTAACCTCAGAACTAAGGGAATGAGTATGACTCGATTGCCATTGACTATTTGGGCATTTTTTGTAACTGCAATTATTGGAGTAGTGTCTTTCCCAGTATTGTTATCTGCTGCCTTGCTTCTCATCATGGATCGAAGTTTTGGAACCTCATTCTTTTTATCTGATATTTTTATTCAAGGAGAAGTATTGCATTATCAAGGAGGTTCGCCAGTGCTTTATGAACACCTTTTCTGGTTTCTTGGACACCCTGAAGTTTATATAGTCTTGTTGCCTGCTTTGGGAATTACCTCTGAAATTATTGCTACAAATGCACGTAAACCAATATTTGGTTATCGTGCCATGGTCGCTTCAATTTTAGCAATTGCATTTTTATCAACCATAGTATGGGGTCACCATATGTTTATCTCAGGGATGAATCCATTCTTGGGTTCTGTATTTACATTTACAACTTTGTTGATCGCTATTCCTTCCGCGGTTAAAGCTTTCAACTATATTACAACGCTATGGAAAGGGAACCTTCAATTGAATCCAGCCATGCTATTTTCAATAGGTTTGGTTTCAACTTTTATCACTGGAGGTTTAACTGGAATTATTTTAGGAGACAGTACTTTAGACATTAATGTTCACGATACGTACTTTGTGGTTGCTCACTTCCACTTAGTTATGGGAATATCTGCCCTTTACGGATTGTTTGCAGGGGTATACCATTGGTTCCCTAAAATGTTTGGGCGTATGATGAATAAAAATCTAGGTTATGTCCACTTTTGGGTCACCGCGGTTTGTGCCTATGGAGTCTTTTTCCCGATGCACTTTATCGGAATGGCTGGTTTACCGAGAAGATACTATACCAATACCGCATTTCCATACTTTGATGACCTTGCAGACATCAATGTATTGATTACTGTATTTGCACTTATCGCTGGTGCAGCTCAAATTGTATTCTTATACAACTTTATCCACAGTATGTTCTACGGTAAGAAAACCGTTCAAAATCCATGGAGATCAAACACCTTAGAATGGACAGCTCCAATTGAGCATTTCCACGGAAACTGGGAAGGAGAAATTCCTCATGTACACCGATGGGCTTACGACTATTCAAAGCCAGGGCATGAAGAAGATTTTGTTCCTCAGCACATCCCACTTAAAAAAGGAGAAGAAGAACTCCAACACTAAAACTAAACAATTGAATTAAACTTGAAAACCCAACAGAAATGTTGGGTTTTTTATTTTTTAAAAATCACTTTAAGGTTTGTTTAGTTGAAATAAAAGCTTATAAGAAGGGGTTGAAATAAATGGGATGGATAAAGACCAAAGGAAAAAAATCAGAATTCTTGATCAGCAGGCACTTTTGCGAATATCTTAAGGCTTCAGTTAATTAAATATCCAAAACCAAAGGAATTCATTTATCTTTGATAAGATGAATGAATATTTAGATCCTACCGACGACCAATTTTCTCCCGAGGAACAGGATATTGATCGTGCTTTAAGACCTTTAAACTTTGATGATTTTGCGGGGCAGGATGCCATACTCGAAAACCTTAAGGTATTTGTCCAGGCGGCCAAACAGCGAGGCGAGGCTTTGGATCACACCTTATTTCACGGCCCTCCAGGTCTTGGGAAAACTACCTTGGCACATATTTTAGCAAACGAACTCGAAGTTGGAATCAAAATGACCTCAGGACCTGTACTTGATAAACCAGGAGATTTAGCAGGCCTATTGACCAATCTTCAAGCTCAGGATATTTTATTCATCGATGAAATTCACCGTTTGAGTCCGATCGTAGAGGAATACCTTTATTCAGCCATGGAGGATTATAAAATTGATATAATGATTGAGTCTGGTCCTAATGCCAGAACAGTTCAAATCAATTTAGAACCCTTTACCTTAGTAGGTGCCACCACTCGATCAGGCTTACTCACTGCTCCCATGCGCGCTCGTTTTGGGATTAGTAATCGCTTACAATATTATTCCACCGAATTACTATCGACCATAGTGACTAGGAGTGCAGAAATTTTAAGTGTTCCTATTAATGAGGACGCAGCTATTGAAATTGCCGGACGAAGCAGGGGGACACCTCGAATATCTAATGGCTTGTTAAGACGTGTTCGTGATTTTGCTCAAATCAAAGGCAACGGATCCATTGATATTAAAATTACCCAATTTGCGCTCCAAGCGCTGCAAGTTGACGCACATGGTCTAGACGAAATGGACAATAAAATTCTGACTACACTAATAGATAAATTTAAAGGAGGACCAGTAGGCATTACTACACTTGCTACTGCGGTATCTGAAAATTCTGAAACCATAGAAGAGGTTTATGAACCTTTTTTGATTCAGCAGGGATTTATTGTTCGAACCCCACGGGGTAGAGAAGTAACTGCCCGAGCTTACAGCCATTTAGGCAGAATCAAAAACAATCAAAAAGGCTTATTTTAACGGCTTACTCATGAGTTTAATATCAGAGTACACTGCTAAAATAAAATCAGCTGCTAAAGCTTTGGGCTTTCTTTCTTGTGGAATATCAAAAGCAGATTTTTTAGAGGATGAGGCCCCTCGTTTGGAACAATGGCTCAACCAAGGATATCACGGGAGTATGAGCTATATGGAGCGGCACTTTGATAAAAGATTGGATCCAAGATTACTTGTTCCTGGAGCTAAAAGTGTGGTCTCTCTTTTGTTGAATTACCATACAGATAAAAAGCAAGCCGATCCCAAAGCTCCCAAAATTTCGAGCTATGCCTATGGTACGGACTACCATTTTGTGATTAAAGAAAAGCTGAAAGAATTGATGCAAATTATTCTCCGAGAAATAGGGGAAGTCAATGGACGTGTTTTTGTGGATTCAGCTCCCGTAATGGATAAAGCTTGGGCAGCAAGAAGCGGTTTGGGCTGGCTTGGAAAAAACACCAATCTGATTTCAAAACAAGCGGGTTCCTTTTTCTTTATTGCAGAATTGATCATCGATTTAGAATTAGACTATGACGCACCCGTCACAGATCACTGTGGAAGTTGTACTGCCTGTATTGATGCTTGTCCTACAGACGCCTTACTTCAGCCCTATCAAATTGACGGGAGTAAATGTATTTCCTATCTGACCATTGAACTTAAAGAAAACATCCCCACTGAGTTTAAAGGGCAAATGGACAACTGGGCTTTTGGCTGTGATGTTTGTCAAACGGTATGCCCCTGGAACCGATTTGCAAAGCCGCATAATGAACCCGCTTTTGAGCCTCACGAGGAATTGCTCAACCTCACTAAAAGTGAATGGCAAGAAATGACTTCAGTAGTTTTTAATAAGGTATTTAAAAACAGTGCTGTAAAGAGAACAAAATTTGAGGGTTTAAAAAGAAATATTAAGTTTTTATCCTAAGAGCAGTTGATTCTCTTAGAATGATTTTGGTTGGAATAATTTCTGTTTTGAATGATTCTTCTTCTGATTTATTCTCTTTATCCTTGATAAAAAGTTGGAATACTTTTTCTCCCATGAGGTACTCAATGACTACCTTTCTAGAGAATCTCAATTTAGAGTTTATCTTCAAGGGAAGCAGTTTACAGCACCCAAAAATGAATTCTATCCTATTCCAACTTATACAATTGACAGATCCTTTTTAGATGGAGAACCTACACTAACTCAGGATCCGAATTATTAATAATTAACATCTTTTATTTAAGCCGTTAAGCTAAAAGTTAAGCGGCTTTTTAGTTTCTAACACACAGTTCCTTTTTTCTAGACCACCCATTCATCTAAAAATGCTACTTTTGCTTTTATATCTCGGTATCTAATATCAAAACAAAATAAAAGAGATTATTATAAACCCCTTATTGAACCAAAACGGATAGAAAAGAATATGAAAATGAGAACGATCTTTTATGTGATTTTAACGCTTGTACTTGTTCGCTGCTCAGGAGAAAAAAATACAGCTTATTTGGAAAAGGTTCAAGACCCTGAGCTTTTTCAAAATGCCATGCAAAACTTGACAGACATTGTGGTCTATGACATTTTTTCACCACCAGTGGCCTCGCGAGTATACCTATACCCGAGTATTGCCGCCTTTGAAATTATGGCATTAAGGTATCCTGGTAAATACAATTCCTTAGTAGGGCAGATCAAAGAACTGATGACAATTCCAAAAGCTAGTAATGATAATGTAAACCATCACTTGGCTTCGCTATTTGCATTCAACACTGTGGGAAAGGCGTTGATATTTTCAGAAGATAAAATGGATAAATTTCAGGAGGGATTTGAGGCAAAATTAGATGAATTTGATGTTCCCGGTCGAGTTGTTAATGCTTCAAAAATTTATGGTGATGAAGTCGCTGCTTTTATTTTAGATTGGGCATCAAAGGATATGTACAATCAAACCAGAACCTTTCCAAAATATACCATTAAAGAAGAGGACCGTTATTGGAAACCTACCCCGCCTGATTATATGGATGGTATCGAACCCCATTGGAAAGAAATCAGAACGATGGTCATTGATTCATCAAACCAATTTGCGCCAAAAGACCCTTTGCCTTTTGATTTAACAAAAGGGAGCCCTTTTCAAAAGCAATTGATGGAAGTATTTGAGGTAACCAACCAATTGAATGAAGAACAAGTAGAGATCGCTAAATTTTGGGACTGCAATCCATATGTTACCCACCACAGGGGACATGCGATGTTTGCAACAAAAAAAATTACACCTGGTGGGCATTGGATAGGAATTACAGCCATAGCAACCAGACAAGCAGAAAGTACCTTTGATGAAACTGTTAATGCTTATGTCAATGTTTCAATTGCTTTGTTTGACGGGTTTATCAGTTGTTGGGATGAAAAATGGGATACTTTAATTGTGCGACCTGAAACCTTAATAAATCAATATTACGATGATGAATGGTTACCGCTACTACAAACACCTCCTTTTCCTGAATACACCAGTGGTCATTCCGTAATTTCAAGAGCGGCGGCAGTTACCTTAACAGATTTATTCGGTGATAACTTTGCGTTTACTGATACTACGGAATTACTCTATGGACTACCCGAACGCAAATACAATTCATTTTTTCACGCTTCAGAGGAAGCAGCAATTTCTAGACTCTATGGAGGGATCCATTATATGATGGCCATAGAGGAGGGAGTAAATCAAGGTCATGCTGTTGGAAACTATGTGGTTGATCGTTTGCAGACGATGAAAGCATCAACAGCCTCACCAAACTAAATTTATGAAAAAAAAGCGGCTAAATTTTTGGCAAATTTTAACGATGAATTTTGGATTTTTTGGAGTCCAATTCAGTTTTGGTTTACAACAGAGCAATATGAGCGCCATTTACAAATATTTGGGCGCAGAAGAAGCAGAGTTACCTTTATTGTGGCTTGCAGGTCCTGTAACTGGACTTATCGTACAACCAATTATTGGTGCTATCAGTGACGGTACTTGGTCTCCAAAATTTGGCCGTAGAAAGCCCTTTTTTCTAATTGGGGCGATAATAGCCAGTATCAGCTTGGTTATCATGCCCTATTCGAGTTCAATTTGGATGGCAGCAGGCTTATTATGGATTTTAGATGCGGCGAACAATATAGCTCTAGAGCCCTATCGAGCATTTATTTCGGATAAGCTCCCGGAAAAGCAATATTCATTTGGGTTTTTAGTCCAAAGTTTTTTTACTGGCTTAGGAACGACCTTAGCTAATTTTACCCCAGCAATTTTAGTTTCCTTTGGGATATTGGCTCTTTCCGATAAGATGGATAATGGTATTCCAGTATCCACCTATTGGGCATTTGGTATTGGCGCAGCAGCATCTATCATTACTATATTGATTTCGGTATTTACCACTTCTGAATATCCACCAAGCCCAAAAGAGTTGGAAGAAATTAAAAAGTCAAAAGAAGAAGGAAATGTATTTTCTAGAACGCTCAAAGATATAGCCGAGGCTTTTAAAGTGATGCCTCTGCCGATGAAGCAACTTATACCCGTAATGTTTTTTCCTTGGTATGCTATGTTTTGCTATTGGCAATACCTTACATCTGCTTTATCGCTCTCATTATACGATACATTGGACCAGAGCACCATATATTTTAATCAGGCTCAATTGCTGACGGGTAATTTAAATGGGACATATAATATTATTTGTTTTGTTATTGCTTTCGCATTAATACCAATAGCCAGAAAATTGGGCGCCAAAAGACTTCATTTTATCAGCCTTGCAATAGGAGGAGTAGCTTTACTTTGCATGCCTTTGCTAAACGATACAACAGTGTTGTTTACCATACCCATTGGCAGTGGAGTAGTGGTGTCACAGATTTATTTATTTTCTTTTGGACTGGGAATCACTTGGGCGTCGATGATGGCAATGCCCTATGAAATGCTTGCATCCTCCATACCAAAAGGAAAAACTGGGGTGTATATGGGGATCTTTAACATGTTTATTGTTATTCCGATGATCATCCAGATCTTTACAGTACAGTACTTTGTATATGATTTGCTAGGGCAAAACCCCATCAATATCATAAGACTGGCAGGAGCTTTTCTGATTATTGGAGGAATCTTTTCTCTTTTTGTCAGTAAACCCAAGGATAAAACCCAAAAGTGATTCAGAAAAAAATCATTTCTTTACATTAAAAAACATTTTTATGAGTAGTGAACAGCAAAGGAGAGCGGCTTTAGTATATCATGCGAAGCCAAGACCTGGGAAGACTGAGGTTGTACCGACTAAAAGCTATGATACTCAAAGAGATTTGGCACTTGCCTACTCACCAGGGGTTGCTATACCTTGTAAGGAAATAGAGGAGGACAAGTCAAATCTTTATAAATATACCAACAAGGGAAATTTAGTAGCAGTAATTTCTAACGGAACTGCAGTTCTCGGCTTAGGTGATATCGGTCCAGAAGCTTCCAAGCCGGTGATGGAGGGAAAAGCACTGCTTTTTAAAATATTTGCTGATATAGATGTATTTGATATTGAAGTAGATGCTAAGGATCCTGATAAATTTATCGAGGCGGTTAAAGCCATAGCACCGACTTTTGGTGGAATCAATTTAGAGGACATCAAATCCCCGGAGGCTTTTGAGATAGAGCGAAGACTTAAGGAAGAATTGGACATCCCCGTTATGCACGACGATCAGCATGGAACCGCGATCATTTCAGCAGCAGCTTTGTTAAATGCACTCGAGTTGGCAGATAAAAAAATTGAGGATGTAAAAATCGTGGTCTCTGGTGCTGGAGCAGCTGCAATTTCCTGTACAAAATTATACCGAGCCTTTGGAGCAAACATTAAAAACATAGTGATGCTGGACAGCAAAGGGGTAATCCGAAAAGATCGTGATTCCCTCAGTTCAGAAAAAGAGGAGTTTGCAACAGATTTAGATATTAATACTTTAGACGAAGCAATCGAAGGGGCGGATGTGTTTATTGGACTATCACTTGCGGACATACTTAGCCAAGAAATGCTTTTATCAATGGCAAAAAATCCAATTGTCTTTGCAATGGCCAATCCCAATCCTGAAATAGAATACAGTTTAGCTTGCAGAACCAGAGATGATGTGATTATGGCTACAGGACGCTCAGATCATCCTAATCAGGTAAATAATGTTCTTGGCTTTCCTTTTATCTTTAGAGGGGCATTAGATGTCAGAGCAACAACAATTAATGAAGCTATGAAAATGGCTGCTGTAAAAGCGCTTGCAGATTTAGCCAAAGAATCGGTACCTGAACAGGTCAATCTTGTTTACGACCAAACAAGATTAACATTTGGCAGAGAATACATCATTCCAAAACCTTTTGATCCTCGGTTGATCTCAACCATACCCGTTGCTGTGGCAAAAGCTGCTATAGAATCAGGAGTTGCAACAGAACCAATTGAAGATTGGGAGCGTTATACCGAAGAACTTTCGGGCCGACTTGGGAACAGCCAAAAAATGGTTCGACTTCTCCACGATCGTGCAAAGGCGGCTCCTAAGCGATTGGTATTTGCAGAGGCAGATCAAATGGACGTTTTAAAGGCAGCTCAAATTGTACATGAAGAAGGAATTGCAATTCCAATTTTATTGGGAAATAGAACCATCATTGACGACCTTAGAGTTGCTATAGATTTTGATGATGAAGTTGAAATTATTGACCCAAAAGAAGAAACTTATAAAGCGCAAAGAAATGTCTATGCTGATCTTTTTTGGAAAGATCAAAGAAGAAAGGGGTATACCTTCTACGACGCTCAAAGGCTAATGCGAGAACGTAATTACTACGCCTCAATGATGATTAAAAACGGAGATGCAGATGCCATGATCTCAGGTTATTCAAGAAATTATCGTTCTGTAGTTAAACCAATTTTAGAAACCATTTCAAAGGCGAAAGGAGTCTCAAGAGTGGCTGCGACCAACTTGATGTTGACTAAATCAGGTCCTCTTTTCCTTTCTGATACTACAATAAACGTTGATCCTACTGCAAAAGAGCTGGCAAAAATCGCTCAAATGACAGCCAATACTTCTAAACTTTTCGGTTTAGAACCAGTCATCGCTTTATTGTCTTTTTCAAATTTTGGATCTTCCCGTTTCCCACAAGCTAAAAAAGTAAGTCAGGCAGTAGCCATGTTGCACAGAATTAATCCAGAATTGATGGTAGACGGTCCAGTCCAGTCTGATTTTGCCTTAAATAAGGAAATGCTTCAAAAAGGTTTTCCTTTTTCTAGTTTGAGTAAAATGAAGGTAAATGTTTTAGTTTTCCCCAATCTCGACGCCGCTAACATTACCTATAAACTAATGAAAGAGTTGAAAGAAGCCCTTTCCATAGGTCCCATACTGATGGGGTTGAGTGAACCCATTCACGTATTGCAACTGGGTGCCTCTGTTGAAGAAATTGTCAATATGTCTGCCATAGCAGTTATAGACGCCCAATCCAAAAATAAATAGAGAAATGATTACACAGCTTATCGGTCGTTTAGTAGAAAAATCTCCAACTGAAGTAGTCATTGATTGCAATGGGGTAGGCTATTTGGTCCATATTTCACTGCACACCTACTCTCAATTGAGTAGTGATGAAAATATTAAGCTATTTACCCACCTTCAAGTAAAAGAGGATTCCCATACCTTATTTGGTTTTTTTACTACTATTGAAAGGGCCGTTTTTCAGCAGTTGATTTCAGTTTCAGGCATAGGAGCAAGTACGGCTCGAACCATGCTTTCCTCTCTTGAGCCTCAACAAATTCAACGTGCGATAGTTTCAGAGGATTTAGCTACGATAAAATCCGTAAAAGGAATTGGTTTAAAAACAGCTCAAAGGGTATTAATCGAATTAA
>JAYPMN010000041.1:0-9739 GCA_038129925.1 Flavobacteriaceae bacterium | reverse complement strand
ATGACGAAAGATATTTCATCAAGCATATCTTGGCGTTTTTTGCTGCATCTGACGGAATTGTAAATGAAAATCTTGCAGAAAACTTTGTCAATGAGGTTCAGTATTCTGAGGCTAAATTTTTCTACGGCTTTCAGATTATGATGGAAAATATTCACTCCGAAACCTATTCGTTATTGATTGATACATATGTGAAAGACGATGCGGAAAAAGATAAATTATTTAAAGCAATAGAAGTTTTTCCAGCAATTAAGAAAAAGGCAGACTGGGCCTTGAAATGGATCGATTCCGATTCGTTTGCAGAACGTCTAATCGCTTTTGCTGCTGTAGAAGGTATTTTCTTTTCTGGAGCATTTTGCTCAATCTACTGGTTGAAGAAAAGAGGTCTTATGCCAGGACTGACTTTTTCAAATGAATTGATTTCAAGAGATGAGGGCGTACACTGTGACTTCGCAGTTCATCTTCACAATAACCACTTGGTCAATAAAGTTCCTCCAGCCCGTATTAAAGAAATCTTATTAGATGCACTTAATATTGAGCGCGAGTTCATCACTGAATCTCTACCTATTAGTTTGATTGGAATGAATTCAAAATTGATGACACAGTACCTCGAGTTTGTAACGGATCGCTTATTGGTTGAGTTGGGTCTTGAAAAAGAATTTAATGTCACCAACCCATTCGATTTTATGGACATGATTTCTTTGCAAGGAAAAACTAACTTCTTTGAGAAAAGAGTTGGGGAATACCAAAAAGCAGGGGTTCTGAACAATGAGAACAACGAAACCAAAATTAGTTTTGACGCAGACTTTTAGTCAAAATCAGAATTAAACCATAAACCAAGAATCATCGAATTAGTAAAAATTTAAAGCCAAAAGTATGTTTGTAGTAAAAAGAGATGGACGGAAAGAACCCATCATGTTCGATAAAATTACCGCTAGAATTCGTAAGCTCAATTATGGACTTAACCCTCTGGTTGATCCAGTAAGGGTAGCTATGCGCGTAATTGAAGGATTGTACGATGGGGTAACCACCTCTGAGTTGGATAATTTAGCAGCCGAAATTGCTGCGACCATGACTACTACACACCCTGATTATGCAAAACTTGCAGCGAGAATTTCGGTTTCTAACCTGCATAAGAATACAAAAAAGTCCTTTTCAGAGACCATGACCGACCTTTACAAGTACGTAAATCCTAGAACAGGGAAAAAGGCGCCACTACTTTCTGATGAGGTCTATAAAATCATACAAAAGAACGCGGATAAGCTGGACTCGAGTATCATCTATAATCGTGATTTTGGATACGACTTTTTTGGATTTAAGACATTAGAACGTTCTTACTTATTAAAACTCAACGGAAATATAGTTGAACGTCCGCAGCATATGTTGATGCGTGTGTCAATAGGAATTCATTTAGACGACATTGATGCGGCATTAGAAACTTATGAATTGATGTCAAAGCGTTATTTTACTCACGCCACACCAACATTGTTCAACTCTGGTACTCCAAAACCGCAAATGTCTTCCTGCTTTTTGTTAACCATGAAGGACGATAGCATAGACGGTATTTACGACACCTTGAAGCAAACAGCAAAAATTTCGCAGTCTGCAGGGGGGATTGGATTATCAATTCACAACGTCAGAGCTACTGGCTCTTATATAGCAGGGACCAATGGTACTTCAAACGGAATAGTCCCTATGTTACGTGTCTTTAATGACACAGCCCGTTATGTTGACCAAGGAGGAGGAAAGCGAAAGGGATCCTTTGCAATCTATGTTGAGCCATGGCATGCTGATATCTTTGACTTTTTGGAGTTAAAAAAGAATCACGGAAAAGAGGAAATGCGCGCGCGTGATTTATTTTACGCTATGTGGACTCCAGATCTTTTTATGAAAAGGGTTGAAGAAAATGCAGAGTGGACGCTGATGTGTCCAAACGAATGCCCAAACCTTTTCAATGTTCACGGAGAGGAGTTTGAAGCACTTTACATTCAATATGAAAAAGAAGGCAAAGGGCGTAAAACAATAAAAGCAAGAGAGCTTTGGGAAAAAATCTTGGAGTCTCAAATTGAGACTGGAACACCCTATATGTTGTATAAGGATTCTGCCAATAGAAAGTCAAATCAAAAAAACTTGGGAACCATACGTTCTTCCAATCTCTGTACAGAGATACTTGAATATACTTCACCCGATGAAGTTGCAGTATGTAATCTCGCCTCAATTGCTTTACCCATGTTTGTAAAGGATGGAGCCTTTGATCACCAAGCATTATTCGATGTAACAGTTCGAGTAACTAAAAACTTGAATCGAGTAATTGATCGTAATTTTTATCCAGTAAAGGAAGCTGAAAACTCCAACTTTAGACACCGACCAGTAGGACTGGGTGTACAAGGTTTGGCGGATGCCTTTATCATGCTAAGACTTCCGTTTACTTCTGATGAAGCAAAGCAGCTAAATCAAGACATTTTTGAGACTCTTTATTTTGCTGCTGTAACAGCATCTGCTGAGGAAGCTAAAAATGACGGGCCTTACCAAACCTATAAAGGATCTCCTATGTCAAAAGGAGAATTCCAACACAATCTTTGGGGAATCAAAGATGAAGAACTCAGTGGACGCTGGGACTGGGCAAAGTTGCGCAAAACGGTCAAAAAGCAAGGAGTTCGAAATTCTCTACTAGTGGCTCCTATGCCTACAGCAAGTACCTCTCAGATTTTAGGAAATAACGAATGTTTTGAACCTTATACTTCGAATATCTACACCCGAAGAGTACTCTCTGGTGAATTTATTGTAGTAAATAAACACTTGTTAGAAGATTTAGTAGATCGTGGATTATGGAATGAGGATATGAAGCAAGAATTAATGCGTAATAACGGATCTGTTCAAAATATCGAGGGTATTCCTAAAGACTTAAAAGAACTTTACCGTACCGTTTGGGAGATGAGTATGAAAGACATCATTGATATGTCCCGCCAACGTGGATACTTTATTGACCAGTCACAGTCTCTAAATCTCTTTATGGAAGGAGCTACTATGGCTAAATTAACCTCCATGCATTTTTATGGATGGAAATCCGGTCTTAAAACTGGAATGTATTATCTGAGAACAAAATCTGCTGTGGATGCGATTAAGTTTACCTTGGACAACAAGACCAAAGCAGAAACCCCAGCAGTTGAAGAAGTAGCAGATGCGAAAGCAGCCGCTGCAGTTAGTGCAGCAGCTCCGGCTCCTTCTTCTGTACCTGTAGAGCCTTTAAGTCCGCAGGAACTCAAGCAAATGCTTTCACAAGCGAAAGACAACGAAGATGATGATTGTTTGATGTGCGGATCCTAAATAAATTCATCTAATTTCATAAAAAAGCCCTTTTGTTAAGGGCTTTTTTGTTTTTATATATTACTGTAATATAAGAACTTAAGACCTAATGTTATCAGAATGTTACCAAAATATTATGTAAATATGTTTTTATTGTTAACTTTGTATTAAACCTAAACTCAAGGGCTTATGAAAACACTAGTACAAATTAAAAGTTTCCTCTTCATCCTTTTCTTTATGGCAAAATCGCTTACTGCTCAAGAAAATGAATTATCTAAAACTTATGTTCAGCAAGGAGATCAAATAAAGTATACGGAGTTTTATAAGAATGGTCAAATTGCCCAAACAGGTTTTTTTCTCAATGGGAAGAATCACGGACTCTGGTCTAGCTATAATCAGGATGGGACAAAAAAATCCGAAGGGACTTTTGAAAATGGAAAAAAAGTTGACGCTTGGTTCTTCTGGAACGAGTCAATTTTAATAGAGGTTACCTATAAAGACAACATCGTTCAGCAGGCAATACAATGGGATAAGTCAGAAATTTTGGCATCCAAAGAACTGGAGGAATAGTCTTATAATTTTCTTACTACAGTATAGTATTTGTCGATTAACTCGAACTTATGAGTAATGAGTTCTTTGGTTCGTATCAGAAAGTTAAAGTAGAGTTTTGTACTTTTTGGACTAGTTTCTTCCGCACGAGTTCGTTCAATCTGGGTGTTGATTTTGTCATCTATTAATTCAAAAATCTTATCTTTATCCAGGAGTACATCTTGAAACTCTTTAATATTTTGCTTTTTTTCAAAGCCTTCTCGTGCTTCTTTAAAGGTCTTTTTCAAGTTGGTTTCAATAAACATCAACTCTCTTATTTGAGCCAATTTTAATTTTCTATGATTGTTATTGAGGTGATCGTAACTGATTTTTGAAAGATAGCTGAGATCTTCTGAAAGATCATGTAAGTACTGTAGCAGTTCAATATAAAAATTACTTGCTGCTATTGAGCTGTCCTCCAGATTTCGAATAAAGTAAAAGAGGCCGTTGTCCAATCCTTCTATTTCATCAGCTAATTTATTTGATTTCTTTCGAGCTTTCTCGAGTGATTTAATATCATTAGTGGAGAGTCCAGCTATTATAAATCTAAAAATATCGAAACTTTTACCCATTACTGCTTCTATAGTAGTTCCAGTTTCTTCAATAACTCCTTGAAAAGAATTGCTTTCCACCATTAGCGCTATTTCTTCTTCTCGAATAGCTTTATTTTCTTTTTTGTGTTGAATGTAGTTTTTACCTACGAGAAGTAGAATAATAAAAATAATTACAGCAATCACCTGCACCCCTCCTATGTAAAGTAAATAAACGATAACCCCCCCAACGGTGAAAGCAATTATCGCAGTAAGAAACCAGCCTCCAATTACATTTAATACTCCTGCCACACGGAAGACTGCGCTATCCGATCCCCACGCTCTATCGGCAAGGGAAGTTCCCATAGCGACCATAAATGCCACATAGGTAGTGGACAAAGGGAGTTTGTATGAGGTGGCAATTGCAATTAAAATAGCAGCAATGACCAAATTGATACTTGCTCTTAATTTATCAAAAGCTGGGGCTCCAATTCCATTGTTTTCATGGGCAATGGGTGTAAAGGTTTTACCTAAAGAAAAGAGTTGATCTTTGGATAATAATTTTCTAAATAAATGATTTGCTCCAATAAAAAAACGAACCAAATATCGAGATAATGCATTGGGCTTAAATCGTTCACGAGTTTCAAATTGATTGGATAAATCCAAAGATGTTTTCACCACTTTTTTAGCTTTTGATGAAAAAACAAGTGTCAAAATCATTACAAAACCCGAGAGTATTAAGAACAAGGTTGGGGTAGCTACTTTGTCACTCAAGACACCCATACTAAATTCATTTGCGGCTAACCCAGAACTGATCCATGCTTCATAGGACTGAAAGGCTGCAATTGGAACTCCGATAAAATTGACCAAATCGTTACCTGCAAAGGCTAATGCAAGTGCAAATGTTCCAACTCCAATAATAATTTTAAAAATATCTCCTTTTAAAAAGCGGATAATGATTAAAGAAATCAAATACCAAAAGACAAAACTTAATAAATTGACCAACAATGTGTTGTTTTCAATAAATCCATTGATGGTAAACCCTGAAAGAAACTCAAATTTTATGTCGGCGTATGGTGTACTCTTAATACCCTTGATTAGAATAAAGTTAAAAATTGAGGCTAGTGCCAAGCCGCCAAAAAGTGCAATCAGGGAGGCTGATTTCTTATTGTATTGATAACTGTAGATCAGTCTTGATATCCATTGGGAGATGGCACCAATTGTAAATGCAATAAATATGGATAGTAAGATTCCTAAAATAATTTGAGAAGCTTTTTCTGTATTGATATAATTCGAAAGCTCAATAAGGTTTCCTCCACCATTGATAATTTTAACTGCTGCCATTACTACAGCGGCACCAAGCAGTTCAAAAACAATTGATACTGTAGTCGATGTAGGAAGTCCTAAGGTATTGAAAAAGTCTAGCAGTAAAATGTCGGTCATCATCACTGCCATAAAAATGTAGATGATCTCGTCAAAGAAAAAAGCACTAGGATTAAAAATACCCTTCCGAGCAACCTCCATCATTCCACTTGAAGAAACGGCTCCAAAAGCAATTCCCAAACTTGCTAAGATCATTATGTTTCTATATGAAATCGCCTTTGAACCAATAGCTGAATTCAGAAAATTTACTGCATCATTACTGACTCCTACAACTAGGTCACCTATAGCAAGGATAGCTAATAAGATGATGATGTAGAGGTAAATATTTTCCAAAAAATCTCAAATATTAAAATCGAACCGCATAATTCAGAGAAAAGGTACGTCCAATATTCCGAAGGCTAAAATATTCACTCTCGTCATTAAACCCAATAAATTGGCTTTCACGAGCATCGTCTAGAATATTGGTAACTTTAAATGTCAAGGTTCTATTCTTTTTTAATTGTTTTATCAAGTTAAAGTTAAGATTATTAAATGGCATGGTGTATACATCTGGATAAAATCCGTCACCTACAACCTGAAGTGTTTTCCCTTGGACATTGAAAAACAGGCCCCCTTGAATTCCCTTTTCTTGATTATTATATTCTATACCTGCATTGATTAAATAAGGGGATTGCCCTTGAAGTGGTCTTGAATCACCAAGCTCTTGTCCATCTCTTAAACCAAGTTGTCTGAGTTTTAGCTCGTCCTCACTAAACTTTTCATCTGAAATGATATAGGAACCATTAAGATTTAAATTCCAGTTTGTCAAGCTACTAAACCAACCGCTTAGATTTTTTCTAAGTTCCAATTCCAGGCCAAAAACATTTGCATTTTCTAAGTTTAAAGGCTTATAATTTGAAGTAGAGGCAGCTACAAAACCAATTTCTATGGGATCAGTCAAACTTTTATAAAATGCGCTTACTGCAAAAAGCTGCGCATTTTCTCCGTAAGCTTCATAGCGAATATCAAAATTGTCAATATAAGTAGGCTTGATATTAATATTACCAATAAAGAATAAATTCGATAGGGGATCATATATCTCTGCTATTGAGGCTTCTTTAAAACTAGGTCTTGCTGTAGTTAGTGAATAGGCCAGTCTCAAGTTTTGATTCTCTTTCAAACTGTAAATGAAATTTGTAGAAGGGAAAACATTGTTTTTGTTGATAATATTTTCATTAGCATAAACTTGACCCAATTGGCTATTTTCACCAGTATAGAAAACTTGATAATTTTCAAAACGCAACCCGATAATTGACTTAAGTCTTTCAGAAATGTTAAACTCATTGGAAATGTAACCAGCAAAGTTTTGTTGTTTTGCATTGAAGATATTAGCATCTTGTCTTATGGTTGTTTGAGGATTGATATAGGTTCCTTCATTGTTATTCGGGCCAATTAAATTAACAGGATTAAAAAGTTGGTTTGGGTCTCCACCGTAATTATCCCAATCACTCTCAGAGGTGAAATTAGAACTGACAGAATATTGGGCTATAGAAAAATCACGTTCTTTTCTTGAACCAAATACACCGAATTTTAATACGGCGCCTGAACCTAGAAATTCAAATCTTTTTGTTAAATCAATTTTTGCAACAAGGTTGTTTTCATCCAGGGTACGCCAAATTCTTTTAGGTTCTGTATTTTCTTGGAAACTAAAAATTCCTTCCTCATCTTGAAAGGTCGTGTTTCTTACGTCTTTATCGTGCACCTTTGCCAACGTACCAGAGAGAGTCCATTCAAGTTTTAGATTGGATTCCTCAAAGTTGTGTAAACCAGAGAGCATGGCGTTGGAAATGCTTCGCTCGTTGTATTCTAAGTTAAATTTATTAAAGTCGATAAAATCAGAAAAACGAGTTAGCTGTCTAAAACTACCCGAGGTACTCTGTCCATTTTGTATATGTAGTCCGTTAAATTTATATTTTGAGGTCGTTGTTTTATAAGTTAGTCCGAAGAGTCCACTTGCAATAATATTTTGACCACCTATAGTACCAGATTGTATACGGTTTTCTTCAAAAGATATTTCGCTCTTAATTGGGTTGAAATTGTAAATGTTGTCTTGGGTATCTTCGTAAACAGTCTGTTGATTTTTATATGATATAGACCCTAAGACTCCAAAAGAATGACCGTTTTCAAAATTAAATTGATTGCCATAAGTAACTCCAAACCCAAAATTCATACCACTATTTGAAACTTGTGGGGCCATTTGAGGATTGAATTTATTACTTATTCTATTGACTAGGCCAAGTCCTGATTCTGAAGGGTTCAATCTTGGATCGAACGTATTTCCGAGAAAACTATTAGCAATAGTATTTTTTCTAGATCCGTCGTCAAATCCTAAAAAGTCAGTGCTCCCTCCTGTATAACTCAAATAATTATTATTGAAGTGCATATCGGGATTGTAAGCAGTATTTAAAGAAATTGAAAATTCTTCTTTAGTTGGAAAATCCTTAGTGATGATATCGATTACACCACCAGTAAAATCTGCAGGAAGATCTGCTCGTGCTGATTTAATAACCAACACATTGGAAAGCATGGAAGTAGGAAAAAGGTCCATTTGGATGGTGTTTCGATCTGGATCTAATCCAGGAATATCTACCCCATTGAGGATGGATTTAGAATAGCGATCTCCTAAACCTCGAACATAGACATACTTGCCTCCTTGTACAGAGACACCTGGAACACTTTTAACTGCAGCAGCAATATTGCTGGCTCCAATTTTTTTGAATGCTTGTGCTGAAATTCCATCGAGTAGACTCGCAGATTTCCTTTGAATTTGTAGTACTGAAGCTTCTGTATTTCTTTTAGCCTCAACAGTAACTACAACTTCTTCTAAACCTTCAGCTGCAGAATTTAGCACAACATCAGTTATTGTATATTCATCACCACTAACCTCAACTTCAGTAATGATTTTTGTTTCATAGCCAACAAAGGAAAACTGAATTGAATAGGTTCCCGCTGGGAGCTCAAAAGAGTATTTTCCGTCAAAGTCAGAAGTGACCCCAGTTCCAGTTTCTTGAATTAAAATATTAGCAAAAGGCAGGGGCTCGTTAAAATCACCGTCAATAACAGTACCGGTAATTCCTATTTGTGCGAGAGCGATGTAGCAAGTAAATAGTGTAGATATGTAGAGGTATAAATGTGAAAGTTTCATTTTTATATTTAAAAAACGAACGAAAGTAAACAAAATGGGCTAGGCAAAATGCCTAGCCCATGTTATTAAAAAGTTATACTTTTTAATTATTAATTGTTAGCGTAAAATGTCCAAGAAAATATTGATGCATCAACACCATTTCCTTCTTGTTGAGCAGTTACAATTTCTGCAAATGTTGAAGCATCTGATTCAAAAGTACTTTCGTCTGACTTATCATCGAAAATTTCATCAAGAGTTTCAACGTCTGAACAAACTACTCCATCGTCATCTAATGGATGCAGGATATCGATATTTTCAAAAGTTAAAGTCCCTGCGGTGTAAGTTGCTGCATCTGCACTTGCATCTAACTCAATATCTTTTCCTCCAGCAAAATCTTTAAATAACACATTCATTACATCTCCTGTAGCACCTTTTCTAAAATCTGCCATTTCACCATCTACTCCTTCAGCGTCACAGTCATCAGTAGCTCCAATAACAGTAGCATTTTTCAATGTGAACCTACCTGCTGCAGATCCTTCTGGACCGTCAATTTCAAAACCGTGATCAGAAGCAGAAGTTAAAATGACCATCGCACCGTCGATAGTACCTGCATAAGCTTGATCAATGTCTATTGCGTCATCTCCTTGTCCCCAAACTAAAAGGTTAGAAGCATTTACTGTTCCTCCAAAAAATTCAATACCATCATCTACGTTACCTAAAACTTCAATATGGTTGATAGTAGTTCCTGATCCAACACCTCCTAGTGTAAGTC
>JAYPMN010000040.1:0-9762 GCA_038129925.1 Flavobacteriaceae bacterium | reverse complement strand
TGACCAACTGGCGCTTTTACGACACTATTTACACCGAACGTTTTATGCGTACACCTCAGGAAAACCCTCAAGGCTATGATTTAAACTCTCCTTTAAATTATGCGGATCAACTTCAAGGAAAGTTTTTAATCATTCACGGTTCTGCAGATGATAATGTCCATGTTCAAAATACCATGAGAATGGTAGAGGCATTAATTCAAGCCGATAAGCAATTTGAATGGATGATTTATCCAGATAAAAACCATGGAATCTTTGGTGGGAATACACGAAAACATCTGTATACTAAGATGACTAATTTTATTTACAATAATCTTTAATTTATGACACAGTCGAACGTTCACCCGGAAACAAAAACAATTTTTGGTCATCCACCAGGGCTGTATGTACTCTTTTTTACAGAATTATGGGAACGCTTTTCATATTATGGAATGCGTGCTTTATTCACCCTTTTTCTCGTTGCTAAGACCCAAGGAGATAATCCTGGTTTTGGTTGGACCAATACAGAAGCTATTGCACTATATGGTTGGTATACGATGCTCGTTTATTTGGCGTCTGTTCCTGGGGGATGGATTGCGGACAATATTTTAGGACAGAAAAAAACAGTACTCTTGGGGGGGGCATTGCTGTGTATCGGCCATACCATTTTGGCTTTTGATACTGAATTTAGTTTCTATCTGGGTTGCTTCTTTGTAATTCTTGGAGTTGGAGGACTAAAACCGAATATTTCCTCTATGGTTGGAGGGCTTTATCCTGCGGGCGATGAACGCAGAGATTTAGGGTTTTATATTTTTTATATGGGAATTAATATTGGTGGTTTTACTGCACCCTTACTTTGTGGATGGATTGGTGAAACTTA
This sequence comes from Flavobacteriaceae bacterium, assembly GCA_038129925.1. GTDB lineage: Bacteria > Bacteroidota > Bacteroidia > Flavobacteriales > Flavobacteriaceae > MS024-2A. Next base: position 8,906 of record JAYPMN010000040.1, on the reverse strand, counting down.
CAATTGGCATTACGGATTTGGCCTTGCTGCCATTGGAATGTTAATAGGTCAAATTACCTATATGTATGGACAAAAGTACTTGGTAGGCGTAGGTGATTTTATAGGAAAGGCTTCCCATCCAGAAAATGAACTCCGCACTAGAAAGTTAACTGCCATTGAAAAGGATCGTGTCAAGGTACTGTTGATTTCATTTTTACTAATTATTGTTTTTTGGGGAGCATTTGAACAAGCAGGAGGATTGATGAATTTATATGCCAAGCAAAAAACAGACCGGATGTTGATGGGAATTGAAGTACCAGCCTCTTGGTTTCAATCGCTAAACTCCTTTTTTATTATAACCCTTGCGGTTGGGGTAGGTGCTTTTTGGATGAAAATGAAATTGAAAGGAAAAGAGGCCTCTTCCCTGTATAAAATTGCCATTGGAATTATCATTATGGGCTGGGGATTTCTCTTTATGCGATTTGCAGCTGCAGACTATGAGCTCTTTGGTAAATCTGCCATGTACTGGCTAGTCATGGCTTATTTATTTCATACCATAGGTGAACTATGCGCTTCACCAGTTTCACTTTCTTATATTACCAAACTGGCACCAGTCAAATATGCGGCTTCCATTATGGGGCTTTATTGGGCTGCAACAGGGCTTGGAAATAAACTCGCAGCAAGCATAGGAGGCTTTGCAGAAACAGCAGGAGAAAAACAGATTTTTACTGGAATTTTTATTTTTTGCACAGTAATTGGGGTTTTGGTATTGCTTTTGCTGAAACCATTAAAACGACTAGCTCACGGAGCAGAGGATTTAATTGAAGCAAAATAAAATGTATTTTTGAGAAAAATTCACCCCATATTATAAAGTTTATGAAAAAATCATTTCTCTCATTACTAATACTTTTTGCAAGCTTCAATTTTATTCAGGCTCAAAAAATTGAGTGGATGACTTTAGCTCAAGCTATGGAAGCTCAAAAGGCTGAGCCTAAGAAAATCTTTATGGATGTTTATACCGATTGGTGTGGCCCTTGTAAATTATTGGATAAAAACACCTTTCAAAATCCAGATGTATCCAACTATATAAGCGAACATTATTACGCGGTAAAGTTTAATGCAGAAGGACAAGAAGAAATCAATTTTTTTGATCAAACTTTTACAAATCCCAATTATGATTTAAATCGGAAAGGGAGAAACGCAACCCATCAATTCACCCAATTCCTTGGAGTCAAAGGATATCCTACCATGGTTTTCTTTAGCGAAAATGGAGACCCCATTATGCCTGTTGTGGGTTATCAAAAACCACAACAACTAGAATTGTTTTTAAAAATGATCAAACAAGGAGATTATCAGGTATTTTCCAAACCTGAAGATTTCGAAAACTATAGAAAGACATTTAGGCCAAAATTTAGAGGTTAATTCGTAAAGCGCCTTTATTCCTTATATTTTAAAATTCCACTCCTTGTCCGACATAAGTTTTTTCCCATAGCCCTAAATTCCATGGCGCATTACTCCTGTCAGCGACAAGTCTACCTGGTTTGTTATACTCTACGAATTGAATTAGAATGGTAAGTAGTAGAAAAATCAGACCTATTTTTAGATTTTTTTGATACGAAAATGAGAGAATAAAAGACAGGACACCTCCAAAAGTAAATAGAGCTATAGGTATGAAAAGTGGCGAATGGTGAAGCTTCATACTTTAAACTTACAAGGAATCTACAAAAAGAAAAAGATTATTTTTAAAGTAGGGCTTGGTAAATAAGTGCCGCTGTTTTGTTGCTTACCCCTCCAGTTCCTAATAAAGAAGTCAATTTTTGATATTGTTCTTGCCGAGTACTATCTTTTGAAATCAATAAGTGATTCAGTTCTTTTTCTAGTCTTTTCAGGTTGCATTTTCCCTGGATTAGTTCCAGTACAACTTCACGATCTAAGATAAGATTGACTAGAGAGATATACTTTAATTTGATTATTTTTTTAGCAATCCAGTAGCTGAGGTAACTGCTCTTGTAGCAAACGAGTTGAGGAACTTGAAACAGTGCAGTTTCTAAAGTAGCAGTGCCACTTGTGACTAATGCTGCTGAGCTGTGTTGAAGTAAATCATAAGTAGCATCAGAAATAATTTTAACAGACGTATTTTCTGTAAATAATTTATAATAATCAGTTGAAATACTTGGAGCGGCAGCAATTACAAACTGATAGTCTTTAAACTTGGCTGCTAATTGGACATAAAGAGGAAGCATTTTTCTGATTTCCTGAACACGACTACCAGGGAGTAAAGCGATTATGGGTTTATTTTCTTCCAAATGATGAGATGAAATAAAGTCCTTCTTTTTAGTGTGATTTGGGATATAATCCATCAAAGGATGCCCTACATAGTGAACCTTAAACTGATGCTTTTCCTCAAAAAATGGTTTTTCAAAAGGGAGTATCACATAGAGTGCTTCGATGCAATGCTTAATTTTTTGAACTCTGTTTTCTTTCCATGCCCAAACTTGTGGGCTGATGAAGTAGTGGTTTTTAAAATTTTGAGACTTTGCCCATTCTGCTATACGCAAATTAAAACCTGGATAGTCAATATAAATAATGACATCTGGTTGGAATAGAATAATGTCTTGTTTACAGTAACGTATATTATTTAATATTATGGGTAGGTGTCGAACAACTTCCCAAAAACCCATAAAGGCTAAATCTTTAAAATGCTTCACTAGCATAGCGCCTTCTTTTTCCATTAGATCTCCTCCCCAAGCTCTAAATTCTGCTTTTGGATCTAGCTTTTTTAATGCAGCAATAAGATAAGAACCGTGTAAATCACCTGATGCTTCCCCAGAAATAAGGTAGTATTTCACGAGTAAACTAGATTAATTAATTTTTAAAAGCGCTATAAATAGCACAGTCAGCATCGATATAGCAACTATCCCAGAAGCAAAAGGAACCTTATTTTTGCTTAAAGCGATAAAGAATAATGGAAGATTGATTAAAGCGGCAATTGAAATCAAGCCTCCTAGTTTTTTTTGTTCATATAAATAGACGAAAGAATCTTCCAACGAAGCCTCAGACAAGAAAAAAATCAGCATGGTGACGCCAAAACTTGTCCATAGAAAGCCAGTTAAAATGCCCCAAAAAAAGTACTTGTTTTTTATAAATTCCATGTGTTTAGTTGCTGAATACTATGATGAGCGGTTAAATCAAATTGGGTGGGGACGATGGATACATATCCTTCTTTTAAAGCCCACTCGTCGGTATCTTCTCCTTTGTCCTCATTGACAAATGAACCAGTAAGCCAATAATATTCTCTACCCATAGGGTTGGTTCTTTTATCAAATTTTTCGACCCAGTTGGCCTTGGCTTGTCTACAAATTTTGATTCCTTTGATTTCCTCTTCTTTGAGTTTTGGGAAATTGACATTCAATACTACACCTTTTGGGATCCCATTTGTCAACGCTTCATTAGTTATTTGTTTGACAAAAGTTCTCAACGGATTAAAATCAGCATTCCAATTAAAGTCCAAGAGCGAAAACCCAATGGCAGGAATTCCTTCGATTCCAGCTTCCATTGCAGCACTCATTGTTCCAGAATAAATAACATTGATTGAAGAATTAGAGCCGTGATTGATACCTGAAACGCAAAGGTCTGGTTTACGCCATAATAGTTCATTAACAGCGAGTTTTACACAATCTGCGGGGGTGCCTGAGCAACTGTATACTATTTGAGGACCATCTGTAACATTAATTTTTTCGCAATGTAGGGTGGAGTTGATGGTTATTGCATGTCCCATCGCGGATTGTGGGCTATCAGGAGCAACCACAACAACCTCACCAATCTCATTCATAATCTCTATAAGTGTTCGGATTCCAGGAGCGGTAATACCGTCGTCGTTGGTAACTAAAATTAAAGGTCTTTTTTTCATAAGCGTCTTAGCATGCTAAGGTAATGAATCTTTTCAGCCTGTCCATTTTCAATATTACTTATGACAAAGACAGGTTGAGCAAATGGATCTCCTCGACTAATATTTTATACAATTATACTATTAATAAATAATACTCAAACAAGTGTTGAGAAAAGGGGCTTTTTCATAACAATTGAAGTAAATGACCTTCATTTTTTAAATGCATTTAATACTGTGATATTGTCGATTTAATAATTATACGAATACTATAGAGGCTCATTTCTTTTGGTTTTAAAAGAATATTAACACAACTAAATTCAATTATGATTATATTTAGGGGCTATGAAATTAACACATACGCCTATGAGATCTTTTATATGGATCCTTTCGCTTATACTAGTCAGTGGATTACTATTTGGGTTCAACTTAAAAAATGAAGATCCCAATAAAGACAAACTTTTACTGGAAATCATTTCATATGTTCTCGAAAGAGGGCATTACAGTCCCAAAGAAATCAATGATACTTTATCGGAAAATGTCTACATGGATTACTTGAATAATCTTGATGGACAGCATCGTTTTTTTCTTCAATCAGACATTAATTCTTTTGAATCCTACAAATATAAAATCGATGATCAAATTAAAAATGCCGAGCTTACCTTTTTTGATTTGACCTATAAAAAACTCATTGAGCGAATGGATCAAGTGCAGGATTTTTACAAAGATCTCCTAGAAAAGCCTTTTGATTTCACCCAAAAAGATGAAATTGATTTAGATTTTGAAAAAGCCCCTTACGCACTGAATACCTCTGAATTAAAAAAGCTTTGGAGAAAGCGTTTTAAACTCAATGCACTTCAAAACTTTACCTCCAAAAAAGAAGACGAAAATAATCGGGCTAAAAAAGACTCCACCTTCACGGTTTCTTCTGATGTAGACCTCGAAATTAAAGCGAGGGAAGACATCGAAGAGAATATGAGTTATCTATTTGAAAACTACAATGAACTGAAAAGAAAAGACTGGTTTTCTATTTTTGTAAACTCCATAGTGGTTCAGTTTGATCCTCATACCCTTTATTTGGCTCCTAGTGACAAAGATCGATTTGACACCAGTATGTCTGGAAAGTTTGAAGGAATTGGCGCCCGTTTAAACAAAAGAAATCAGCAAGTAAAAATTGTAGAAATTATTTCTGGTGGTCCTGTATGGAGAGATGAACTTCTAGAAGTCGGGGACATCATAATGAAAGTAGGTCAAGATGGCGAAGAGCCAGTTGATATCTCAGGGATGGTATTAGATGATGCTGTAAAATTGATCAAAGGCCCTAAGGGTACGCAAGTTCATTTGACAATAAAGAGGGTGGACGGGACTGTTGAGGTTGTAACTGTAAAACGTGATGTAGTTGTACTTGAAGAGACTTATGCGCGTTCTTCATTAATCAAAGATTCAACAGGGACTTATGGTTTTATTGAGCTTCCAAAATTTTACATCAACTTTCAAGATTATGCCGAACGAAATGCAGCTACAGATGTAAAGAAAGAACTGGAACAGCTAAAACAGAAAAATGTAAAAGGAATTATACTTGACCTTAGAAATAACGGTGGAGGATCGTTAAAAACAGTAGTTGATATGACGGGTTATTTTATTGAAGAAGGTCCCGTGGTTCAAGTTAAAAGTACAGGAGGAAGAAAAGAGGTATTGAAAGATACTGATTCAAGTATTGTTTGGGACGGACCTTTAGTTGTTCTAGTGAATGAATTTTCAGCTTCAGCCTCCGAAATTTTAGCTGCGGCATTACAAGATTACAACCGAGCAATTATTTTGGGTAGTCAGCAAACCTTTGGAAAAGGAACTGTCCAAAATATTATTGATCTCAACAGAATGATTTCTGGAGGAACTTATGGAGATCTGGGAGCACTCAAGGTGACAACAGATAAGTTTTACAGAATTAGTGGATTGTCAACTCAGCTAGAAGGGGTTAAAAGTGATATTGTTTTTCCTGACCGATATGCTCAGGTTGATATGGGAGAAAAAGATCAAGACAATCCCTTATCTTGGGATAGAATTACACCAGCTTCTTATAAACCATTACCCCAATTTACCAATTACTCTTATTCTGTAGAACGGAGTAAACAACGACTGAAAGAAAATCCATTTGTTGCCTTAATTGAAGACCAAGCCGCATGGATCAAAGAGCAACAAGATGATTCTCACTACTTTTTGGATTATGAATCTTATGAAAATGAAAGAGAATCTGATAAAAACTATTCCGATCGATTTAAGAAGATCTCTGAATTTGAATCAAACCTAGAATTTCAGTGGTTACCTGAGGCAGCTTCTAATCAAACACCAAATGAGGATTTGATTGAAAAACGAGAACGCTGGCAAAAATCACTAAAGAAAGACCTTTACATTTCAGAGGCCGTTGAAATTCTCAAAGATCTTTCTAATAAAATCAATAACGGTAAGCCAATGGCTCAAGTAAAAGATTAATTCTAGCTGTTTTGGAATTCAAACACTTTTTAGAGGGTTTCAAAAATGACGGTTGGGCGGTTGGAAGTACACTCTTCATATTGTTTATATCATTTTGCGCTGTTTTTGCCTATGTTTTGGCGCCAGATAAAACAAAATTTGCCAATCAAATGCATCTGTCAATCCACTCTAAATCTCCTGGATTTTCGTGTCAAATGTTAGTAATTCCAAGAAAGAGTCAAGAAAGTCAATCCTCAGTTCTTAATGGCAAAATCAATGCAAATGAAGAAATTCCAATTAGTGAAATTCGCTGGTCAGATTCAAGTCTTGAGTTCAAGAGGTATGGAAATTCAACAAACTATTTTGAAAAGGTTTCATTTGATCAGTTTTCAGATTCTTTTGAAAAAACAGAAATTGAAGAAAGATACCTTTATGAAAAACGATTTTTATTAGGGACCGATAAGTACGGGCGTGATTTGTTGAGTAGATTACTTGTGGGATCACGTATTTCAATATCCATTGGTTTTGTAGCAGTCTTTATTTCTTTGGTTGTAGGAGTTTTCTTTGGTGCGGTAGCGGGCTATTTTGGGGGTTGGACAGATCGTTTAATACTTTGGCTGATCAATGTAGTTTGGTCTATTCCCACTTTGTTGATGGTAATTGCCATTACCTTAGCTCTAGGTAGAGGTTATTGGCAGGTTTTTGTGGCAGTAGGGCTAACCATGTGGGTTGAGGTGGCGCGCTTGGTTAGAGGTCAAGTAAAGTCTATAAAAGAAGAACTTTACATACAGGCAAGCAACGCCTTGGGATTTTCTAAAACAAGAATTTTGATAATTCATATTTTACCCATGGTTATGGCTCCTTTAATTGTAGTATCTGCAGCTAATTTTGCCAGCGCAATATTGATGGAGAGTGGATTGAGTTTTTTAGGTATAGGGGCTCAGCCACCGATACCAAGCTGGGGAGGTATGGTAAAGGACCATTTTAGATATTTACTTTTGGGGAAACCCTATCTAGCACTTCTGCCGGGTCTGGCGATTATGAGTTTAGTACTTGCCTTCATGACACTTGGCAATAGTTTAAGAGATATTCTAGATGTAAGAAACTAAGCTAGGACAAACGGTTATAATCGAAATTAAGGTAGATAAAGAGCATTAGACTAAATGCCATTACACTGGATCCCCCATAGCTGACAAACGGCAAAGGAATGCCTACCGTAGGCACCAGTCCCAAAGTCATTCCGACATTTATAAAAAAATGAATAAACAACATGCTAGCAAATGCATAAGAAAACATTCTTCTAAAAGTACTACTCTGTTTTTCTGCACGGTAAATAACCCGAAAAATTAGAATCGTAAAAAGTAAAATTATAAAACTACTACCCAACAACCCCCACTCTTCTCCAACAGTACTAAAAATATAATCGGTATGTTGTTGGGGTACAAAATCACCTTTGGTCTGAGTTCCGTTCAAATAGCCCTTACCTGAAAACCCCCCTGAACCAATAGCAATTTTTGATTGATTAATATTATACCCAATTCCCCGAGTATCAGTTTCCAAGCCTAGAATAATATTAAAACGATCTCGATGGCGTTGTTCAAAAACAGAATTGAAGATGAAGTCAACAGAATACGAGAAGACTACACAAGTACTCAAGGTAACAATGAATGGGGTTAATTTTGGTTTTAATTTTTTTACTATACCAAATACGATTAGAGTAATTAGCGTAATACCTATGCTTACAATCAAAGGTTTGAAAAGCAAAGTGAAAATAAAAACAACAATAAATCCAAGACCAAATAGCAACCATCGTAAATCTAAACCTTCTCGAATCAATACAAAGAAAAGTCCAAAAAACACTAGGGCAGATCCAGCATCGGGTTGAAGAATAATCAATACAACAGGAGTAAAGATAAAAAGAAGGACCTTTATGAGGTCATTTCTTTTTCGCACATCTTTTTGGAAACCACTTAAAAACTCTGCTATAACCAGCGCGGTTGTAATTTTTGTGAATTCAGAAGGTTGTAATCCGAACCCACCGATATTATACCATGATGTAGCTCCAGAAATTGTTTGTCCAAAAATGAATAACCCAACCAAACTCAAAATAGATAATCCATAAAGAATATAGGAAAAGTTTTCAAAAAAATTTGACTTGATATAAAGGATGAAGGGCATCGTGATGAGGCACGCTATAAAAATCCAAAGTTGTTTACCTGCAATACTTGCTGGATCCCAAATGCTTAAAGCACCATCACTAAAAGTAGTAGAGTAGATATTGATTAGGCCAAAGCTTACTAAAGTAATATAGGTCAGTAAACTCAACCAATCTAGTCGAAAAAGAAGACTGTTATTCATTGATCTCGAATGGCTTACCGGATAAGGGCTTTAAGTACTCGCTCTGTAAACTACCATTGAGCATTCTATTTTCAAGCCAAGTTCTTTTAACCTTTCCTTTTAAATACTTTTCCATCATCAAACTTGCAATAGGTGCAGCCCAGCGTCCACCCCAATAGCCATTTTCTACAAATACAGCAAGCGCAATTTTTGGATTTTCCTTTGGAGCAAAGGC
>JAYPMN010000039.1:0-9817 GCA_038129925.1 Flavobacteriaceae bacterium | reverse complement strand
GAACAAACCTCGCTACTCAAATCATCTCATCTGATGGTGAGATTTTAGGAAAATACTATTTGGATGACAACCGAACACCCATTACCTATGAAGAGCTGCCTCAAAACATGGTTCAAGCATTAATTGCTACCGAAGATGAGCGTTTTTATGAGCATGCAGGTATTGATTGGAAAGGAACCCTTCGCGCATTTGCGTATCTAGGAAAACGAGGAGGAGCAAGTACGATTACTCAGCAGCTTGCACGACAGATTTTTGTTGGTGTTCGCTCACGGAATAAAATTAAGGCAGTGCTTCAAAAAGCGCAAGAATGGGTCATAGCGGTGCAATTAGAGCAACGGTATACCAAAAACGAAATTCTGTCTCTTTATTTAAATAAATACGACTTTGGCTATCAGGCTGATGGGGTGCGTTCTGCGGCAAAAATCTTTTTTAATAAAACACCACAGACCCTAAGTATTGAAGAATCAGCAACCTTGGTGGGGATGTTAAAAAACTCTTCCCTTTATAACCCTATTCGCCGACCGGAGCGAGTCAAAGAGCGGAGAAATATTGTGTTTCAGCAGATGGTTCGCAACGAATTAATTACTCAAGAGGAAAAAGACTCCCTGTCTCAGCTACCCATCATTATTAACTATACTGCTGAGTCACATCGGGAGGGACTGGCGACATATTTTAGAGCCTATCTCAAAGAGTTTATGGACGATTGGATTGCGGAAAATCCAAAACCAGATGGGACTATGCACTCGCTTTATCGGGATGGACTTAGGATTTTTACCACTATAGATTCACGGATGCAAGCTATGGGAGAAGCTGCTGTAGATGCGCATATGAAAAATTTACAGAAAGAATTTTTCAAACAAAACACTATGATAGCTAATCCCACGGCCCCCTTTTTAGACTTAAGGGAGGGAGAAATCGACACGCTGATGGAGCGAACAGCTTACCGTAGCGAGCGCTGGAGGAAAATGAAGCGAGCAGGTATTGTGGAGTCTGAAATTTTAGCTTCTTTTTATGAAAAAGTTCCCATGAGAATTTTTAGTTGGAAGGGTGAGAAAGATACCATTATGACCCCCATGGATTCAATCCGTTATTACAAGCATTTTTTAAGGGCATCTTTAATGTCCATGGAGCCTCATTCAGGACATATTAAAACATGGGTTGGTGGGTTTAATTATAAGCATTTTCAATACGATCAAGTCAAACAAGGAAGAAGACAAATAGGATCAACTTTTAAACCGTTTTTATACGCTACTGCCATAGATCAGCTGAAACTTTCCCCATGTGATTCATTACCAGACGCCTTGTATTGCATTGAGCCGATGAAGCATGGAAATATTGATGCTTGGTGCCCTAAAAATTCAGGAGACAAATACGGAAGAACCCGAACACTCAAAAATTCATTGGCGAATTCAGTTAACACCGTCAGTGCAAGGATAATGGATTTGGTAGGGCCACGACCAGTGATCAACTTGGCGCGTAAAATGGGAATTACTTCAAGTTTACCTGCGGTTCCCTCTATAGCCCTTGGAACACCAGACATCAGTTTATTTGAAATGGTAGGGGCTTACAGTACTTTTGCCAATCAAGGAATCTATGTTAAACCAGTTGTAATTACCCGTATAGAAGATAAAAATGGTCGGGCATTGTACGAGGTTGTTCCTGAAACACAAGATGTTTTGAGCCAGGAAGCGGCTTACGTTACCGTAAACCTTTTGCAAGGAGTAACGAAAGCAGGTTCAGGTGTTCGGTTGCGTCACGCTGGATTTGAAAAAACAAGCTATGTATTCGAAAAGGTTGTTACGGGCTATCCTTATGTTTTTGAAAACCCAATAGCAGGAAAAACAGGAACTACTCAAAATCAGAGTGATGGGTGGTTTATGGGTATGGTTCCAAATTTAGCGACTGGGGTATGGGTTGGAGGTGAAGACCGTGCTATTCATTTTAAAGACATTGCTTTCGGGCAAGGAGCAACTATGGCTTTGCCAATATGGGCGGTCTATATGAAGAGTTTATATGAAAATCCAGACTTAGGAATTTCTGTAGAAGATTTTGCGCCTCCAGAGGATTTGAGCATTCCAATTGAATGTGAAGAATTAGACGAAGCGGGGGCCATTGTAAAGCCGAAACCAAAAGCAGATCTAGATGCACTAGGCTTTTAGACAGCCAAAAATTAGAGAATTTTATTGATCAGTAGCGTACCATGCAGCGTAGGAAGTTTCAGTTTCTCTCAGTATAAGATGATGTAAACTCAAATGTTCAGGCAATTCTTTCGCAATCTTTTCCGCAAAATCTACAACCATCATTTCACTGGTAGGTTGGTATGCTACACGCATAATTTTATGCCCTCTTTTTTCCATAGAATCTGCTAACTCTTTATGAGGGGAGTTGGTATTGAGAACTGTAGCGTGATCAAAAGGTTTTACTATAAGTGTATTGACGATGGCTTTAAGGTCGCTAAAGTCCATTATCATTCCAAATTTGACGTGAGATTGGTCTTCAATGGGCTTTCCGACAACGGTAACGGAAAGTTTATAGCTGTGTCCATGAACGTTTCTGCACAAGCCGTCGTAGCCATATAGTGCGTGACCTGTTTCAAACTTAAACTCTTTAGTAATTCGAATTGTATTACTCATCTGTATTACAGTTTTTTAAGAATATCTTGTGTTGCTTTTTCTAAAGCTAAAGTAGCAGTGATTTCAGCATTTTTTGGAAGGGTATGTTCCCAATGGGCTGTATCTTTCCAATGCATTTTTCGAAGGTTTTGATTGGCTTTTTTAGGATAACTGGCCAAGCGAGATGCCATTTTGTAAACTTTTTGATCAAGTTCTTCCTCAGATTTGCAAACTGCAGTGTACAAGCCTTGTTGTTCTGCCCATACCGCTGTTTTCCATTTGTGGGCGTCTAAGGAGAGTTTTGTAAATCCGGTATTACCAATCTTTCTAGATACAGCGGGTTCAATCACATAGGGTCCAATCCCGATGGACAATTCAGAAAGTTTGACCGAAGCCGTTTCCGAAGCAATAGTATAATCACAGGCAGCAACGAGACCTACACCTCCACCTACAACTTTTCCTTGAACTCTAACGATTACAAACTTATCCAGCAAGCGGATACGATTAATCAAATTTGCAAAACCCATAAAAAAGTTGGTCGCCTGTTCTAAATTTGTCAATGTTTTCATTTCTGAAATTGAAGCGCCACCGCAAAAAGCACCTTTTCCAGCACTTTGAATTACAATAACGTTTATATTTTTATTGTTGGAGAGTAATTCCAGTTGTTTCTCTAAGTCAATAAGAAGACTGGAGGGCAAAGAATTACCTGCAGGGTTACCAAACTCGAGATAACCGATTTGCTCTTTTTCAAAATGGGTAACGTATGCTTCCATAGGAGTGGTAAAAGTAGTGAACTAAATTCTTTTAACTACCTTTTCAAAACAGTGAAAAGGATCTTGACTTTGCTTTATAAAGTAAACATCTCCGAGTTTGGTATATCCTCTAGCCTTATAAAAACGGATGTTTCTTGGATTTTTACTAAAGGTGTCCAAACGAATGGAAATCATTTTTTTTCGTATCGAAAAAGCTTCAGCAAAGTCCATCATTTGTCGTGCAACCCCTTGTTTTTGACTATTGGGATGTACTGCTAAGCGGTGTATGTATAGATTTTTGTGGTCGTCTGTAAGCCAATGGATGCTATCGTATTGAGGATCTTTTTCTTGGGAGAACATAATACACCCTATTACAGCCCCTTTGTTTTCATAAACGTATAGGTTTTGTTCTTCAATATCTTTTCTAAAGACGGCTAAACTCGGGTATTCTGAATTCCATTGATAAATTCCCTGATCAATAAGAGCAGCGGTACAAGCCTCTGTAATTTTTTTTGTGGGGGCAAGATCAGCAATCCTTGCTTTTCGAATCATTGAATTTTTTCCTCTAAAATAAGAGTTGTAGAAATAGAGTTAGTAATTTTACAAAAAGAAAATTGATGCAGAACATACTCGTCCCACTAGGTGCATCCGATCATGCTGAAAGTAACTTGACTTTTGCCATTGATTTTGCAGCCTATTTTAACAGCACTATTTATGTGATTGATGCTTATCCTGTTCACTCTTCTAAAACAAGCCTGACAAACATCAATGCGCGTTTTGAGGAAGATAATATCAAAAGAATTAAAACGATGGTTTCTATGGCCTCGCCCAAGGGAAATCCAATTAAAATCGTTAGTAGTGAACGCGATTTTATAGGTACTATCAAAAATTTAGACAAGACGATTGGTTTGGATTTGATTGTTACGGCACCTCTAAACAATGAAGTTAACGATGAAGTTTTTCTTGGTAGAATTGCGGGAAGTGTAATCAAGCGAACAGAAATCCCAGTATTAGTTGCCCCGCTCGACAAATCATTTAGCCCTCCAGAAAGAATATTATTAGCTTTTAAAACGGGCGAAGTAAAGGTTTCTAGTACTATAAGTCCACTGGCAAGTATTCAAGAAAAATTCAAATCAAAATTAAAATTGTTATTGGTAAAAGTTCCAGGTTTTGCTAATCGAAACCATCAACTCAATGATGAGCTTATGCAGCGTTCAGATCAGCTCTTGTACTCAGAAAATGCAACCGTTTATCAAGGAGTACTGGAACACTTTCAAGCAAATAAACCCGACTTATTAGCTGCGTTTAAACGCGAGAGAGGATTTTTTGAAAAACTGTGGGAACCTGACTTGATTTATAAAAAGGATTTTTATTGTACAGTTCCCCTTTTGGTGTTAAAAAACAAGAATTAGCTCGTTGCTGTTGATCTCTAGAGCTGTATTTTTTACCCTTATCGTACTTGGAACAACTTCCCTGATGAGCCAGCGTTATGCTGGTTTAAGTGTGGACAATGATCTTTATTTTGGAATAGATCGCTATTATAGCAGCGGGATATTTTTAAAGTACGGAGCCTTAAAAAAGCAGTACAAAGACTCAATAAATTATGCACTATATATATCAAAACACTTGACTTTAGGACAAGAAATCAATACGCCTTCATTACGTTTAACCGATGATATTGAACGTATTGATTATCCATACAATGGATGGCTTTACATAGGCTACGAAAAGGAGTATTTTAAGCATTTGGATTTTGGTTATGGATGGGGCATTCAATTAGGTACTACAGGGGCAGAAGCTTCCTTTGCAAAATTTATGCAAAACACCTATCATATTTATATATTAAATCTGCCACCACTTACCTGGGCGTATTCGATTCCCCAATCCTTTCATATAAATTTTGAATCAGCCTTGTACTGGGGTAAACGACTAAAAGGGAGTATAAAGTGGGTTCAAGAAAACAGGATTCAGCTAGGGACTTTTAGAACTGCATTTAAAACCCGATTTGGTCTTCAATGGGGGAATCTTAAAGGGCTTCCATTTTTTGGGCAGCGTTTAGAAATCAACGAAAAAGGGTTATCGTTTTTTTCAGGGATAATGATGACCGCCAACATTCACGATTATTCTTTATCCGGAAGCCTTTTTGAATCAAATTCTATTTACCCTTTGACGGCAGAAGGATTCAGATCTACAGTTCAAGTGGGAGTAATGTGGCAACTCTTTCAATGGAGGTTTAGAACCCTATTCAATTATGCTTCTTCTCATATCAAAACCCAGCGGATAAAACAACACCCCTATCTGAATATTAGTATATTTTACCTATTTTAGTAAAAAGCTCGACCTATGCGACCTTTCTTTATGCTTCTCCTTACTCCAATTATTTTTAGCTCCTGTCTTGTGGTAAAAATTTACGAAAGCCCTAAAGAAACTGTTCAAAAACCTATTGCTCCAAGAGAAGTTCACCATAGAATGATCGGTTCAGGGGAAGTGGTCGAATTGGGAGAAAACGGATCACATGAAATCATGTTTTTTGCAAAGGATGAATCCCCAAAAGGATTTCTTTTCAAGAAAGCGCCATCCGATTCGTCAGCCATTTGGATTGAAGAAGGCAGCAAAAAGATTATCAAGGTGGTCACTGATTCTGGGAAACAGCCTCTTATCATACTTGATGGTAAAATTCTTGAAGAGAATAAATCTTTAAGTGAGATCGATCCAGACAGTATTGAGTCTATGAACGTTTTCAAAGGAGAGGCAGCACAAAAAAAGTATGCCGAAAAGGGGGTAAACGGGGTAATAGAAATCACTACTAAATCACCGCAATAATTAGAGGCGTTGCTTGCTTTTCAAAAACAGATAGCTCACGCCTAATTGAAAGCCAATGGTATTATTGGTTTGTGCCTGAGTAGGAGGACTCGTTCTTTTTACCCATCTGTAATTTCCAAAAATATTGAATCGAGAGTTTAAATGATATGAAAGCTGACCAATCATACCAATACTGTTTTTGAATATGCCGGCAGTGTAGGAAGTTGTCAACTTAGCATCCTCTTCACCCAACTCTTTTTGTCCACTTAAATAAGCTTGATAGATTATGCCCAAACCAAAGCTCAGTTTATAAGTAGGTTGTAGCCTGAGCATTAGTGGATAGCTGATGTATTTTAAGCGATCTATAGCGAGAGAATCCGCTTCAATATAGCTATAGCTAATAGGGGTAAATTGAGCACCGCTGACCAAACCTACTGTTTTAGAAAATCGGTATTCTATTTCAACTAAACCACCAAAGGTCAAGGTAGGAGTGGTGGTTCCCAGATCCGTATTGATTCGGTTTAGTTGAGGACCTAGTAGAAAGGACCATTTTGAGTATTTGCTGTCCAACTGAGGACCTCTATTGTATTGTTGAATAAGTAAATCACCTCCTTGTGCAAAGCCCAAAAAGGATCCGCATAAAAAGCTAATTCCGAGAAACAGTAAAATTTTTTTTTTCACGAGTTACCAAGGTTCGGTGTTTTATTAACGACAGATACAAATAATTATTGGTATAAAGTACATCCAACTCAAAATTGAAAAAACAATCAGAGGTAAAAGTCGCTAAAGTATTCTAAGATTTATTTAGCTTGCAATTCAAAAAAATAAAATGGTCAAATTGTATAGAAATGAACGAGGACAGATAAAGTTAGTAAAGGGAGCCGTTCAATTAGTCAATGAAGATGGATCGGTGATTCGGCATCACCCGACCAAGTTTTCTATTTGCGGCTGTGGTAGAAGCCAATCCATTCTTTGCGATGGTTCTCATAAATTAACAGAAGAAGAATATGAAAATAAAAAGAAAGACGAAAAGTAGTATTGATAAAAAGTGGGGAGCTCATAATGAAGTTACTTCCATCATCTAAAATCCTGCATCATTACTCCATCCCCACAAGACAATAATAAAACTAAACAAAATTTCATTAACGATTGCAATATACAAAGTTAAATAGTTACTAAACAAGGATTTAGATATTGTTTTCAAATAGTGAAATAGCCTAAGATTATAGTTTCATTCCTAATTGTTGTTGTTTTAGCGCAAAAATAGGACCCGTTATATAACCCTCACTATTTATTTAGAATAATATTGGTTAAATTGCATAATTACGGGGATGTAGCTCAGCTGGCTAGAGTGCTTGACTGGCAGTCAAGAGGTCGTGGGTTCGAGTCCCATCTTCTCCACACTGATTATCAAACACTTACACTAAAAATGTAGGTGTTTTTTATTTGTATAGTAGACTATTTAGTAGACCAATTGCCCTCCTAGTTCAATGGATAGAACAAGAGTTTCCTAAACTTTAGATCCAAGTTCGATTCTTGGGGAGGGTACTACTATCATTTGACATTTTAGAACTTTTTAAAAACCTCAACTCCTTGTATTTACTGGGCTGAACACTTTATATCTATTTCAGTTATATATATGAACGCTATAAGTTCATTGAAATATATATAGCTGGACTCTGTCCTCGAAACTTTAGTCATAAGTGGTTAGGCTATTGGATCAGGTAAGATTTTTTATAAAGTTTCTTTTTGGGGGGATTTTTCTTTTCTCTCTTTCTTTGCCTACTTTCTTTCATTCTTTTTTTTAAGTGAGCATATAAAGCTTATAGTGAGCGAAGGGCTTAAAGACCCGTAGCGATCAATATAAAGCGGTTAAATAAGATTATGATAAGATATCCAGAACAGATATTAATAAGATTAGAGAAAGGTCAGAATGAAGTTTTAAAGAGGGATGCAGATAAGTTTGGTTTATCTGTATCATCATACATTAGGTTGAGGTTATTTAATAATGATTTGATTGATTTAACGTAAAATGAATTATGTCTTGAATGAAGTAGAGGGTGTTAAAGAATCATCTGCATATCCTCTTCATCAAGTTCAGGGAGTAATTTGTATATTCATATTGTCCATAAACTACATAATAATGAAAAAACTAATATTAATTTATTTACTATTTACAGTATCTATAGTTGCTCAAGAAAAAATACATCTTGAATATGAAGAATGGGATTTAAAATCATTTAAAGAAAATAGGGTTCTTGTTTCTGAGCAAGAAGGTGTTTGGCTGGATAATATTTCCAAGCCTGAAATAGAAATTTATAGAGCAAAAGGAAATTCAATTACAGACAAGGCGATGATAATTTGTCCGGGAGGAGGACTTTTTTTTAGCGCATATGAAAAGGAGGGTGTTAAACTTGCAAAAAAACTATCTTTAAATGGAATCACCTCAATAGTACTAAAATATAGAACCTATCCTCGGAGGGGTTCAGTAATTGACTGGGCTGGAACCTTGTGGGACAAGCCTCAAATGGCAATTGATAGTGCTAAAATCATTTTACCTTATTCTTCAAAAGATGCTATGGCAGCCATAGAAGTTATTAGAACTAACGCAACAAAATATAATATTAATCCAAACAAGATTGGTTTGATGGGATTTTCCGCAGGAGCAGCAGTAACTATGGAGACAGCTTATAAATCAACTAAAAAAAATCAACCAAATTTCATAGCTCCTATATACCCTTGGATGGATATTGTTGAAAAACAAAAAGTACCTAGCAATAAACCACCAGCATTTATTACTTGTGCAAATGATGACGATTACAAAGAAATTCCACTTTCAAGTGTTCAAATTTATCAAGATTGGATTAAAGCTGATGCAAAAGTAGAACTTCATATGTTTAGTGTAGGTGGCCACGGTTTTGGGATGAATGAATTAAATTCACCAGTAGACAGATGGTCTCAATTGTTGATTGATTGGATTTTGTCTCTTTAGATCGTAGGCATATCCTCTTCATTAAGTTAAGGGAGTAATTTGTATATTGTATGCTATCAATCATAAAACAATTAGTATGAAAAATATTCTGCTAGTCTTATTAACAACCTTAATAATAGTATCCTGTCAAAATCAAACTCAGAAGAGTGAAAAGGAATTAAAATCAGAAATATCCGAAAGTATTGTTCTTAAAAATTTTGAGTATATCTCTTCTGGAGATATGGATTCTTTTCAAAAAACTATAAGTAATGATTTTAAATTTATTTTATCAGGAACACTTAAATGGAACGATGGTAAGCCGCTTTCAAGAACATATAAAGGGTATGACTCGTTTATTAATGATTTCCTCACACCTGCTTTAGCAACAATGCCAAATGGTTTAAAATTCAATTTTGATAAAATAATTGCTAATGATTCAGGGGCTGCAGTTATTTGGCACGGTGAAAGTGAGGCACTATATGATACATACAATAATAAATATGTTTACATATACGAAGTAAATGATGAAGGTTTAGTCTCTTCTATAACAGAATACACTGATTTGCTTTTGTCAGCTTCATCTTTACTAGGACAAAAAATTAATACAAACTTTAAAGAGTAATAATTAAATCATCGGCATATCCTCTTCATTAAGTTCAGGGAGTAATTAGTAAATTCGA
>JAYPMN010000038.1:0-9911 GCA_038129925.1 Flavobacteriaceae bacterium | reverse complement strand
TATTTGAAAAAAAAAAAGCCCTCAGGAGTTATTCCCGAAGGCATATGAACCATAAACCAATTCACTTATTAGTGAAAAGTTGACAAATATAATAAACTTTAGTTGTATGTACAAATGTTAGAGTAAACAATAAAAAACCGCTATTAAAAACAGCGGTTTCAAAAAAACAAATTGCTTTATGGTTGCAATTAATTGCTAAATTTAAATAAAATTAATAAAATAAAATCTTAAACATATTTTCTTCAAGGAATGTTTATTATTTTTCAATAAATTAAAATAAAACAAATATATAATTAACAATAATTAAAAAATTGATATTAAATATTAAGTATTTATTAAATTAAAGGCTATGATTAATTTCCATTTGCACAACGCAAACGGTAAGAAACCTTTGTAGATAACAATAGTGCTTTAATAGGGGAACTAACAGGTGCGAGTAGGGTATTTAATTTATCGCAAACACCTTTAGACATGAGAGCAGGAGTTGACACAATACTTCAGTTTGATAGAGAACTATCAGGAGTAAGTAGCATTAAGGATATGTAAACCAAAATGCAAGAAGTACGCTAAAAGATTTACTATAGGCCACCATATAAGTCAACCTAACAGTCAAATTCATTGCGTACTAAATAGTACAAAGGGTTCTAATGTATTCTACCCTCATTAAATACTACAAGTGAATAGAGTGGGCGAAAAGGGATTATATAAAGATTGTTATGCCATAATGCTACAAACAAATGTATTTGCCAATTACCTAAAAGAACTTATAAAACAAATACGTTAAAAGATTATTATTATACTGTATTTAGAAGTTATGAATTTGAGTTTACAGATGTGTTTACTCAAACCAATACAGGAGTAGATTTATTTCACATTCATAACAATAATATTAAGTATGTCATTAATCTCGAAGAAAGTAGTCAATGGAAAGGTACAATTACTAAATAGAGAGTCACTAACTGTAAGATTTGGTTATGATGGTAATGGTCTCAGCTCTGGTAATCATACCGCAATAGCAGTTCACACAGGTACACTAGCTATATTTGACGTAAAAGCGCTGGTTACTGGAAAATTCTCTAATAACAAGGCTACTTTAGAGACTGCCTAATTGGTTATTTAGAACATTAACCAATGAATTGTTGGGATGTTGTCCACTCCCCCCAAGTTTTCTAAAACTTAAGTAATAGATGTTATATCTTCCTCATCAAAAACAAAAATTTCATCTGACGAAGTTTCTAAATCAACTAAGTTATAAAGCCAATTCATATCTATTTTTTGCACAAAAATAATATTATAATGAAATATAGATATGGATATTGATTAATTGTTAAATGAGAAGTACTTACGCAGATGTAAATGTATCA
The DNA here is from genome assembly GCA_038129925.1 of Flavobacteriaceae bacterium. Classification (GTDB taxonomy): domain Bacteria; phylum Bacteroidota; class Bacteroidia; order Flavobacteriales; family Flavobacteriaceae; genus MS024-2A. The sequence continues at coordinate 8,547 of JAYPMN010000038.1, read as the reverse complement.
CAAGTGTTAGAAGCTGATACCTCCACATTGTGAACTGAACATTTATCCGCATCAAGATTAACACAGTTAATACAAGAATTACTTTGAGATATATTTTTCATAGTGATATAATTTAAATTCAAATTTAATAAATAATAAAATGTAAATAACTGACAAACAGTAGTTTATATTTAGATTAATTAAAAATTATATGGGAAGTACACATCGACAAGCAGATAAAATATCCTATGCAAACAGCAAATATGGAATAAAGAAACCTAAAGAAAAAAAGGAGTTATGCCTTTTTTTCAGAAACAGCCAGAGCAGCTGGTAAAAAATCCAAAAGAGGGAAAGCAAAGATTTCAATGACCACTAGGCGCTTTCTATATGAGATGCTAAGTGAGAATAAAGAAAAGTTTAAATATATGCTAGACGAGTTGGAGCCTAGAGACTTCATTAATACTTGGCTTAAACTATTGCCTTGCATAATATCAATGAGCCATCTCCAGAAGTTTGACGTATCGGAATTATCTAGAAAAGAAACTCAAGAACTAGTAAAAGATATTGTAGATGGATATTAGAAATAAAAAAAGGGACGCTTGTAAAGAGCATCCCTATATTAACCATAAACCAATTCAACTTAATGAATAAGTCTTGACAAAGTTAAGTTATTTTGTTTAGCCTTTTTTTCAAAAATTATAAGTTTTATTAATAATCTTATAAACAAAAGGTACTTTATAAGTAAAAAACTGCCATTAAATAAACAGCGGCTTTGTCTTGAAACAAATTGGTTAATGGTGCTACTTGAATTGTGAGTGTCTAAGTTGAGGATACACCCCCCTATGTTTACTTAACGAAAAAAAACAGCTTCTTAATTATAAAACTAATCTTTGAAATGTATATTTGCTGTCGAGTAGCTTTTTAAAATTTCTTTGAATAAGTAATAAAAGTCTACACAAAAGTTGACGATAGGTTGACATTATTAGATTAAAATGATTCAATACTCTCGTAGGCTCTTTGGGTGTTTAGCTCAGTTGGTTTAGAGCGCTACCTTGACAGGGTAGAGGTCATAGGTTCGAATCCTATAACACCCACTTTTTCCATAGTTTTTATTTTCTTAAATTAGAGCTTAATTATTTCAGTACTGCTAAAGTTAATTATGAATAAATTTAAAATCTTTCTATTTACGATATTTACCACAGCTCAAATATTAGCTCAACAGCAGCAATTAGTGCTCAATTATCTTACGGAAATGCCTTTCCAAACATCCAATGATAACGAATATTACCATCTTGAATCCTCTTTATTGCTTAGGGGTATTACGGCGGATGTATTTGATTTGGCACACCAGTTCAAAAATCAGAAGAAGGACTTGCTTTTTAAGCTGTATTTTAAAAGTAAGACTGGAGCCAGTTTATCGATAGATTACTCAATTGACGCAATGTCATTAACTACACATTTGTCCTCTTCCGTGAGGTCTGATTTGTTTAAAAAGTACACTTATGATTGGATTAATCGTTCTTTTCGGTCAAACATTCCTTATGAGGACTGATTTACCGTGTTTAGTAAGTAAACAATAATTTCTTTTTTTTTTAGCAATTGAGGCCGAACTTCTTTATCTTTTACTATTCAAATCAAATAAAATGGCAGCTAAAAACGCTAAACTTTATTGGAGTACGAACTTAAAATACCTCGCCATACTTTTGTTAATATGGTTTACAGTTTCTTTTGTTTTTGGAATTGTCTTAGCAGAAACACTCAATCAATTTCAAATAGGAGGTTTTCCTCTTGGTTTTTGGTTTGCACACCAAGGCGCTATCTATACCTTTGTCATTTTGATATTTGTGTATGTTTATCTGATGAATCGATTAGATAAAAAGTTTGATGTTGATGAGATTTAAAAACTAAATTTATGAGTGCACAGATTTGGACTTACCTATTGGTTAGTGTTACCTTCCTTTTATACATAATTATTGCAATCATCTCGCGGGCAGGATCAACCAAAGAATTCTATGTCGCTGGTGGCGGGGTAAGCCCTATAGCCAACGGAATGGCAACAGCTGCTGACTGGATGTCTGCGGCCTCCTTTTTATCCATGACTGGATTGATTGCATTTATGGGGTTTTCTGGAGGGCAATATCTAATGGGCTGGACAGGAGGTTATGTGTTGTTAGCTCTATTATTGGCTCCTTATCTCAGAAAGTTTGGAAAATTTACCGTACCTGACTTTATCGGGGAGCGTTATTATTCAAAAAATGCCAGACTGATAGCTTTGATCTGTGCTCTATTTGTATCCTTCACCTATGTGGTAGGTCAGATGAAAGGTGTAGGTGTGGCTTTTGCCCGTTTTCTAAATGTACCTTTTGACACGGGAGTGCTCATTGGAATAGGGATAGTTTTTTTCTACGCCGTTTTGGGTGGGATGAAAGGGATTACCTACACCCAAGTAGCTCAGTTTTGTGTGCTTATTTTTGCGTTTACAGTTCCTGCTATTTTTATATCCCTTCAGATGACAGGTAATCCAATTCCTCAACTGGGTTTTGGTTCGCGCGGACCTGATGGGGTTTTCTTACTCGAAAAGCTCAACCAACTTTCAGTTGATTTAGGCTTTGATTCCTACACTAGTGTTGATCAAAATAATTTGGTCAATATGTTTTTTATCACTGGAGCTCTGATGTTTGGAACAGCAGGTTTGCCTCATGTTATTGTACGGTTTTTCACAGTACCAAAGGTAAAAGACGCGCGTATTTCTGCAGGATGGGCATTATTGTTTATAGCAATACTTTACACTACAGCCCCAGCTGTAGCAGTCTTTGCTCGAACCAATATACTCAACACTTTATCGAATGCTTCTTACGAAGAAGTGCCAGAGTGGTTTACCAATTGGGAAAGTACAGGCTTACTTTTTTTTGATGACAAAAATCAAGATGGAACCATACAATATGTTGCCGATCCAGTAGTTAATGAACTCACAGTAGATCAGGATATTATAGTATTGGCAAACCCAGAAATTGCCAATCTTCCTGCTTGGGTCATTGGATTGGTGGTAGCAGGTGGTTTAGCCGCTGCACTTTCTACAGCAGCAGGTTTGCTCTTAGTGATATCAACTTCCATTTCACATGATTTATTAAAAAACTATTTGAGACCAGACATAAGTGAAAAAGGGGAATTGTACGCTGCAAGAATTGCAATTGCTGTGGCTGTAGTTGCAGCTGGTCTTGCTGGTATGAATCCACCGGGCTTTGTAGCCCAAGTTGTAGCCCTAGCTTTTGGATTGGCTGCTTCCTCCTTTTTTCCAGCTATAATTTTAGGTATATTCGATAAGCAAATGAATAGACAAGGTGCATTAAGCGGAATGATAGTAGGAATTCTTTTTACAGCTACCTATATTGTTTATTTTAAACCTCAATTGGGAGGACCTGGCCTTCCGGAGAACTTTTGGTGGGGAATTTCACCTGAAGGAATAGGAACACTAGGTATGTTGTTGAATTTTGCTGTTGCTTTAATTGTATCTAGAATGACAAGTCCACCTCCTCAAGAAGTCCTAGAATTGACAGAACGAATCCGAACACCTAGAGGGGCAGAAAATACGGGAGCAGCTATACATTAAACCAAAATTTGAATATAAAATGAGTCAAAAAATTCAATCACTTTCGGGTTATTTTCACGAATACCAGAAAAGCGTGCATCAACCGGAACAATTTTGGAGCAGGATAGCCAATGATTTTCATTGGAAAAAACCGTGGGATAAAGTACTTTCATGGGATTTTGAAGGTCCCGACATCAAATGGTTTGAAAATGCCCAGTTAAATATTACTGAAAATATTTTTGAACGTCATTTATTTACTCACGGAGATAAAACTGCAATCATTTGGGAGCCAAATGATCCTAATGATACTGAACGAAGAATCAGCTATAAAGAACTATTTGAACTCACTTGCCAGTTTTCTAACGCCCTTGAAAGCCAAGGAATTCAAAAAGGAGACCGAGTAATCATCTATATGCCCATGATCCCAGAAGCTGCTATAGCTATGCTTGCGTGTGCAAGGATAGGCGCAGTGCACTCGGTTGTTTTTGCAGGGTTTTCTTCCAATGCTTTGGCGGATCGCATTAACGATTGTGAAGCCAAAATGGTTTTGACCTCAGATGGAAATTTTAGAGGTGCAAAAAATATAGCAGTAAAATCAGTAGTTGATGCGGCACTGGAAAATACCAGTTGTGTAGAAAAGGTAATTGTTTACGAACGTACCAAGGAAGCCGTGACCATGAAAACTGGTCGAGATCTTTGGTGGCAAGAAGTGATTCAAAATGAACCAAAAGAGCATACAGCAGCTAGCCTTGATGCAGAGGACTTGCTATTCATTCTTTACACTTCAGGATCAACAGGTAAACCGAAGGGAGTCGTTCACACCACAGCAGGTTATATGGTCTATACATATTATTCGTTTTCAAACGTTTTTCAATACGAGCAAGACGATGTTTATTGGTGTACTGCTGACGTAGGATGGATTACAGGACATTCTTACATTGTATACGGCCCACTTTTAGCTGGAGCAACTACACTGATGTTTGAAGGAGTACCGACTTACCCTAATGCCGGTAGATTTTGGGAGATTGTGGATAAATACAATGTCAATCAATTTTATACAGCTCCTACTGCTATTCGAGCTTTGCAGGCCTATGGTTTAGAACCTTTAGGTCCCTATTCGCTTGACTCTTTAAAAGTTATTGGCTCTGTTGGAGAACCTATCAATGAGGAAGCTTGGCACTGGTATCATGATCATATTGGAAAGGGAAAATGTCCTTTAGTAGATACCTGGTGGCAAACGGAAACTGGTGGAATTATGATTTCTCCTTTAGCAGGTATTACACCAAATAAACCTGCCCACGCTTCACTTCCATTACCTGGGATACAACCCATCATAGTCGATACAGAGGGAATTGAGCTCAAGGGGAATAATGTTGAGGGTAACCTTTGTATCAAATTTCCATGGCCTTCCATGTTAAGGACTACTTATGGTGATCACAAACGCTGTAAAGAAACCTACTTTTCAGCTTACCCAGGACTCTACTTTACGGGCGACGGAGCCAGACGAGATCACGATGGCTATTTGAGAATTTTAGGAAGGGTAGATGATGTAATCAATGTTTCTGGTCACCGTATGGGTACAGCTGAAGTTGAAAACGCTATCAACGAACATCCAAGAGTTATAGAGTCTGCAGTTGTTGGATTTCCTCACGAGATTAAAGGACAAGGAATTTATGCATATGCCATCTGCGATATGGAAGGACGAACAGAAGAAGGATTTATTCAAGAGATAAAAGATACCGTTCGAAAAATCATCGGTCCTATTGCTAAACCAGATGAAGTTCAGATTGTTCCCGGTTTACCAAAGACCCGTTCGGGTAAAATTATGAGAAGAATTTTAAGGAAAGTTGCGAGTAAAGACATCTCAAATCTAGGAGATACATCAACCTTGCTTAATCCTGAAATTGTCGATCAAATAATTAAAGGTGCAGGGATAGAAGATTCTTAGATTTAGGCACAGTATTTGTGACCCACTTCAAAGGACTTATAAACTTCCTTGGCGAACACATCGTCTGGGATTGGTGGAAGATTCTGATCTCCGTAAGAGCTAATGTTTTCACCTGTTTGAAGTACAAAATAGTAGACAGCGTTTTGAGTTACTTTTTGAATAATCTGTCCACAGCGCTCGTCCTTATTTTAACAGTTAAAAAAAATAAGCATCATTATAAGTAGAGGTAATTTCTTCATTAGTCTTTAAAGTGATTTAAAAAAGGGAATTAAACGTTCAAGTTGCAATACTCGAGACCCCTTAATAAGTACTTCATTAAAGTTCCAATTCGACTGATCAAAGGTTTTCGTGAACGTATTTAGATCATTAAATTTTTTAATTCGCTTATTTTCAATAGATGTAGAATAAAATTGTTCTCCAATGAGTATGATTTTTTCAAAATTATAATTTAGGCATTGCGTAGCGATTTCCTCATGTTCCAATTGAGAAGTTGAACCCAATTCTTTCATGTCTCCCAAAATCACCACCTTCCTTACCTTTGGCTTTTTGGCGAAGGCTGAAAGAGCGGCTAACATGCTTGTTGGATTTGCATTATAAGCATCCAAGACGTATTTGGTTTCGTTAATTGAGAGCAATTGAGAGCGATTGTTAGTCGAATTATAATTTGATACTGCTTTTTTACCTTTAGCTATTGGTATACTAAAGATTTCACCAATGGAAAGAGCAGCAGCAATATTACTAGCATTGTAACTGCCGTAAAGTTTAGACTGGATTAGTTGATCTTGAAATTTTATAATCACATAGCCATCAATAGTATCAAGGGCTTCCCAAATAAAATCTGCTTTTACTGTATTACCGAAAGAGGATACATTGGCTCCTTGACTATGTTTAAGTTGCTTAGAATCATCTCCGTTAATTAGAATTTGCTGATTGTTTTGCCTGAGATAATTATACAGCTCGGACTTGGCTTGAACAACCCCTTCAAGACTTCCAAAGCCTTCTAGATGTGCTTTTCCAAAATTTGTTATATAGCCCCAATTGGGCTTAGTGATCTCAGCAAGAGCAGCGATTTCTCCAGGGTGGTTTGCACCCATCTCAATTACCCCAATTTCATGATCCTCCTTCAATCGTAATAAGGTTAGCGGAACCCCTATATGATTGTTGAGGTTCCCTTCAGTTGCCAATACCTTATATTTTGTTGATAAAACCTCACGTATCAATTCCTTAGTGGTTGTCTTACCGTTGCTGCCTGTCAATGCAATTAATTTGGTATTCAATTGCTCTCTATGATGTGTAGCTAGATTTTGTAAGGTTTTAAGTGAATTTTCAACTACTATTATACGATCATCGTCAATATTTGATTTAGAATCATCCATGACGACCGCTATTGCCCCTTTTTCAAGAGCTTCTTTTGCAAATAGATTTCCATTAAAAATGGGCCCGCTTAATGCAAAAAAAAGAGCTTCTTTTTCTAATGTTCTGGTATCTGTACTAACTCCTTTAGAGTTTAAAAAGATGTCGTAAAGGGAAGCTGTATTCATGCTAAAAAAAAAGCACCTTAATGCTAAGATGCTTTTAAATATTGTTATCCGCGTCTTTTGTGGCGGGCAGTCTTTTTAACCTTGCTCTTGGAGCCTAACCTCGACATGGCACAACGGAAACCAATGTAATCTGTAGCGATGTATTGTGGGAGGTATCTGCGCTGTGCAGGATCTAACCAATACGCTCTGTCTTTCCAAGAACCTCCTTTGTAGACTCTAACTTCATCAGTAATCAAAGTAGTTCTTTTGTTGGAGGCATCAACTTCTCTTACAGCTTCACCATTATCGTTAATAGTTACTCTGGGAGGCTGGGGAGCATCATACATTAAAGAAGTTTCTGGTTTTGCTTCTCCATCAGTTTGTTCAGGTTGTCCTGATGCATAACTCCTAGATGATTCAACATCACCGTCTCTGAAGTTACGATTATCACTTTCTGAAAAATTTTGTCTAAGGAAGGTTTCTTCTTCGTCTATCGGTGCTTGAGCTAAATCACCAGGTAATTTTTTGAGCAGTACTTTCCCATTGGGTAGTGTATCAAACACCAATTCATCAGGAGAAATTGTGATGGCCTTGCCGTCCTCTCCGATTACATTTTTAAGATACACATTTCCACGGTAATAATTAAAGTCATTTGCTTGGTCGTCTACGATAGGTCTGTACACATCAGAGACCCATTCAGCAACATTACCTGCCATATCGTAAATACCAAAATCGTTAGGAGGGTACTGCTTTACTTGGATGGTTATATCTGCACCGTCATCTGACCATCCAGCAATTCCGCCGTAATCCCCTTTACTGAGTTTAAAATTGGCAAGCTGGTCACCTTCTGTTCTACGATCACTAGAACGAGTGTATTCACCAGACCAAGGATATTTCTTTTTACCTCTGTATGTATTGTATTCTCTATCACCGACCAAGGCAAGGGCAGCATATTCCCATTCGGTTTCGGTGGGGAGTCTGTAGGAGGGAAGTAAAATTCCCTTTTCTACTCCGGCATACACCTTAACAATGGAGTCTCCTTTTTTCTCCTCTGCATTTTTACCACTTATACTGTCCATTTTACCACCGTAAACTGTCTCAGGACGTTTGAGATAAGCCGCAGTGTTAAAAGTACTGTTGGTTCCAACTTCGGTGTAGCGTACATCTTTTTGAACATATGCTTCACGTTCGAGTATGTATTCGTTTACACGATCTGTTCTCCACTCTGCATATTGGACTGCTTGCAGCCAATTGACTCCTACAACAGGATATTCTGCGTAAGCTGGATGGCGTAAATAATTTGTAGTGAGTTCTTCGACATAGCCCAATTGGTTTCTCCAAACTAAAGTGTCGGGAAGTGCACCTTCATAAATTTGTCTGTATCTGGTTTCACTAGTTGGGAAGACGTATTCCAACCAGTCTAAGTATTCCAAATACATGAGGTTGGTTACTTCTGTTTCATCTATGTAAAAGGACATGACATGCTGCTTGTTTGGAGTATTGTTCCAATC
>JAYPMN010000037.1:0-9981 GCA_038129925.1 Flavobacteriaceae bacterium | reverse complement strand
TGGTTCAAACTACTTCACAGAGATATGGGGCCCAAAACCAATTATATTGCTGGAGACTTTAAAGATGTAAACTATATCTGGCAGGATCCTACTCCTATCGGAAAGATGTTGACTTCAGCTGAAGAAGATGCAGTTCGAAGTGCATTGGCAAATTCCGGCCTTAGTGTTCAAGAAATGGTTACCACAGCCTGGGCAAGTGCGAGTACCTTTAGAGCTTCTGATAACCGTGGTGGAGCCAATGGAGCTCGTATTCGCTTACAACCTCAAAAAGACTGGGACGTCAATAAGCCTGAAGAACTATCAAAAGTTCTGGCTATATATGAACAAATTGCTGCTGAGCAAGGAACCAGTGTAGCCGATGTAATTGTAATGGGTGGAGCTGTAGGGATTGAACAAGCTTGTGGAGAAAAAGTAGAAGTAACTACGGGTCGCGGTGACGCAACTCAAGAAAATACCGACATAGATTCCTTCAATCTACTTAAACCGAGAGCCTGTGGGTTTAGAAACTACTCTGAAAAGGAGTTTGCTGTAAGCCCAGAGGAACTTATGCTTGACAAAGCACAACTTCTAGAATTAAACCCTGTAGAAATGACTTTACTTATAGGTGGACTTCGCGCTATGGGAATTTCCCACAGCGGTGATGGCGTTTGGACCGATGGAAATCTAGACAATAGTTGGTTTAAAACTTTACTCTCGATGGATGTTAAGTGGGATACAACTGGATACAACAGTTATGTCGCTTCAGATCGTGCTACAGGTGCAGAAGTTAGAACAGCTTCTAGAACAGACCTAGTTCTCGGTTCGAATTCTGAACTTAGAGCCATTGCTGAAGTTTACGCTCAGGATGATAACAATGATAAATTTGTAAGTGATTTTATCAAGGCCTGGAATAAAGTGATGAATGCAGATCGTTTTGATCTTCGATAGTATTCAATAGTTATAAGAATGATAAAACCCGATATTTACATCGGGTTTTTTTATTATCATCACAATCTGGATAATATTTTTTTTTAATCCATTGGTTCAATATATCCCTTTGGAATTGAATTTGTATTTTTGTGTAGAGATTAATACCCAATGGCAAAAAAAAAGCAACCCAAGCAAATCGACCCAAAAATAATACGTCAGAGACAAGTTATCTTCGGTGGGGCTTTGTTGCTTTTAGCCCTTCTTTTGACAATCGCTTTCGTTTCTTATTTATACAGTTGGAAAGCTGACTACAGTACTTTAGGGGCACTAACGGATCGAACTGTAGTTGCTCAAAACGTGCTCAATAAGTTGGGTGCTCTTATCAGTCATTTTTTTATTTATCAAGGCGTTGGTCTAGGAGCTTTTTTGATCCCCTGCCTTATCGGCTTAAGTGGCTATAAACTTTTCTTTAACGGTAGTGCCAGAGGTCTATTAAGTTCATGGGCTTGGGGAATCGCCCATATTCTTTGGACCTGCTTAGCTTTTGGCTATGTATGGACAGAGTTCCCCATTTTATCTGGAATTATTGGTTTTGAAATTTACTCCTTTGCCGTCATTTATATCGGACGCCTGGGGCTCTTGGCAATACTGTCCTTTTTATTTCTTTGTTTTATCGTTATCGAATTGGGATGGACACCAGAAAAAATGGTTTTATGGTTCCAGTCATTAAAGAAAACTGAAACACAAAAAACAAATGAAGAAATTGCTGACCAAGGAATTGAAATTGATCTCGGTTTAGTTTCCGAGGCTCCTCCCACTACTGAAAATTCGGAGGAAGAAATTGCTTTAGATAATTCAACATACAAGCAGGAGAGGGCTGTTTTAGTCACTGACCCCATTGCAATGGAAATTGAAGCACCTGTTGAAGAAAGTGTAGAAGAAGAACTGTCTAAAACCCTAGTTGAAAAACAAGGTTTTTTTGACCCTACTTTAGAACTCAGTAATTTTAAAAGACCGGGCATAGATTTATTGAAAGACTATGGGGATAGTGGGATCACAATCAATCAAGAAGAATTGGAAGTCAATAAAAATAAAATTGTCGACACCCTTAACAATTATAAAATTGGAATTGCAAATATCAAAGCAACCATAGGTCCTACGGTAACTTTATACGAGATTGTACCTGATGCGGGTATCCGAATTTCTAAAATTAAAAATTTAGAAGATGACATTGCGCTTTCCCTCTCGGCTCTTGGCATTAGAATCATTGCTCCAATTCCTGGCAAAGGAACCATAGGAATTGAAGTTCCAAACCAGAAGCCAAGTATAGTCTGCATGCGTTCTGTGATCAGTGCTTCAAAATTTCAGAACGCAGAGATGGAGTTACCTCTTGCTTTGGGTAAAACGATAAGCAACGAAACTTTTGTAGTTGATCTCGCTAAAATGCCACACCTTTTGATGGCTGGAGCCACGGGTCAAGGGAAATCTGTTGGACTAAATGCTGTTTTGACTTCTTTACTGTATAAAAAACACCCTGCTGAAGTAAAGTTTGTATTGGTTGACCCCAAAAAAGTAGAACTCAATATTTACAATAAAATAGAACGACACTATCTTGCAAAGCTACCCGATACAGAAGAGGCTATCATAACAGACAACACTAAGGTAATCAATACCCTTAATTCTCTCTGTATTGAGATGGACAATCGCTATGAACTTTTAAAAAATGCGATGTGTCGTAATCTGAAAGAATACAATAAAAAATTTAGAGAACGAAAGTTAAATCCAAATGAAGGTCATAGCTATTTACCATACATCGTTTTGGTAGTTGATGAATTTGCTGATTTGATCATGACTGCAGGAAAAGAAGTTGAGACTCCTATTGCCCGTTTGGCACAACTGGCACGTGCGATTGGTATCCACTTAATCATTGCAACCCAACGACCTTCTGTTAACGTGATTACGGGCATCATCAAAGCTAACTTTCCCGCTAGAATTGCTTTTAGAGTAACCTCTAAAATTGATTCTAGAACGATTTTAGACAGTGGAGGTGCTGATCAACTCATCGGAAGGGGTGATATGCTTTACACTCAAGGAAATGAGTTGATACGAATCCAGTGTGCTTTTGTCGATACTCCTGAAGTAGAACGAATTGCTGCCTATGTGGGTGGACAAAAAGGCTATGCCGATGCTCATTTACTTCCTGAATATGTTGGTGAAGAAAGCCAAAGCAACTTAGATATTGATATCAGTGAACGCGATGCTTTGTTTAGAGAGGCCGCCGAAGTAATTGTTACCGCACAACAAGGTTCGGCATCTTTATTGCAACGAAAATTAAAATTAGGGTACAATAGAGCAGGAAGAATCATCGATCAAATGGAGGCTGCAGGAGTAGTAGGCCCCTTTGAAGGAAGTAAAGCCAGACAAGTTTTAGTCTCTGACTTCGCAGCCTTAGATCGGTTATTAAATGACGAAGAGAATTGAGTATCTTTCCAAAAAATAAAATTGCCATGAGAAAACAAATTGTTTTCCTTCTTTTTACATCTGTTTTGAGTATTCATCTGAATGCTCAAGACACAAAAGCTGCTCAAAAGCTTCTAAATGAAGTCTCAACTAAAATTGCCTCTTTTGAAACCATGACCTTTGAGTTTGATTATGTACTTGAAAACAGACAAGAGAACATCAAACAAGAAACCAACGGATCCGTCACTGTATCAGGAGACCTTTATAAATTATTTTTTCTAGGGGCTGAACAATTATTTGATGGTAAAAAAACCTACACCATAGTCCCTGAAAACGAAGAAATAACCATTACCAGCGTCGAAGAAACAGAGGACATTGGGATAAACCCTTCTAAACTTTTGTACTTCTATAAAGAGGGTTATGCATTTCAGTGGGATATCAAACAAAATGTAATGGGACGAACAATTCAATTTATCAAACTCGTACCTACTGAGAAGAATAAAGATGTAGATTATCTTTTATTAGGTATAGATACGGTCAAAAAAACCATCTACCGTCTGATTGAAATAGGATCTAACCAAACACGAACAACCCTCACGATCTCAAATTTTGTTCCAAACGTTAAACTGACTAGTAATTTCTTTGAATTTGATGCCTCATTGTATCCAGATTATTATATAAATCAGTAGACTTTGAAAATCATTGATCGCTACATTTTAAAATGCTATCTCACACGTCTATTCAGTGTTTTTACTATCTGTATGTTTATTTTTATTATACAGACTTTTTGGTTATTTATTGATGAACTGGCCGGAAAAGGTCTGGACATTCTGATCATTCTCAAATTTCTCATCTATTATTCTCCCAAGCTTATCCCACTTGTATTACCTCTATCAGTATTGTTAGCATCCCTGATGACTTATGGTACACTTTCAGAAAATTATGAGTTTGCAGCCATGAAATCTACAGGAATTTCACTTCAACGTGCACTTTATGGCTTGGTGATCTTTCATATTTTACTAGGTATTGGAACCTTTTATTTTTCCAATCACGTGATACCTTACGGTGAATTAAAATCGTATAATCTGAGACGAAACTTAGCAAAACTGGAACCCACATTAGCCATACGAGAAGGGATTTTCAATGAAATTGGCGAAATCAACATAAAAGTTAAAAGAAAGTATGGAGACAATGATCGCTTTTTGGAAGATGTGATTATTCACGAATACAGCCGCAATCAAAAAAATAATATTGTCATAAAGGCTGAACGAGGGGAAATGAAAAACGAGCCAACCGATCCCAACCTAATATTAGTACTCTATAATGGTAATCGCTATGAAGATATTGAACCTAAAAAGGCTCGTGATAAACAGCGAATACCTCATGCTAAGGTATCCTTTGAAACCTATGAGATGAATATCGACCTCTCTCAATTCAATCAAGTTGATTTGGAAGAAGAGAACTATACCTCAACCTTTAGAATGCAAAAAATTGATCAGTTAAATATTAGCATCGATACCTTACAACGGAATTACGGAGAACAACAGGACGTATTTAGTGAAAACTTTAGTAAAAAAAGTGCAATTACTAGTATTCTTAGGGGAAAACAAGTTTCTTCAAAAAAAGACAGCTTACCACATGATATTTTTAAATTTATAGTAACTGAAGAATATTGGAAAAAAGCCCGATTGATAGAAGAAGCAATGTCAAAAGTTCGTGTTGGAATGAGAGATCTGAATTCAAAAAAAATTCAATTCTTTAGCTACCAAAAATTAATCAACCTCCACAAAGTTGAATTACAAAAAAAATACACACTTTTATTTATCTCCCTTTTGTTGTTTTTAATTGGTGCATCTTTGGGGGCAATCATTCGAAAAGGAGGTATTGGGCTTCCTCTTGTTTTATCAGTATTGATATTTTTGACCTATCACTACATTGGATTATTCAGCACGAATGCAGCAGAGGATAACAGTATATCACCCTTTTTTGCTTCTTGGCTTTCAACCCTAATTTTGACACCATTTGCAATTATTTTAACGCAAAGAGCATCTTCGGACAAAGGATTTGTAAGTGCGTCCAACTTCTATTACCAAATTACAGAAAAAATCAAAAGACTTCCTTTTGTTAAAAAAGATTACAAACAGAATGACAACACAAAAAATTAAATTAAATACGATTCCAGAGGCAATAGAAGCCATTCGAAATGGGGAGGTTATAATTGTTGTAGATGACGCCAATCGTGAAAATGAAGGAGATTTTATAGCGGCAGCAGAAAAAATAAGTCCTGAATTGATCAACTTTATGGCTACACATGGACGTGGATTAATCTGCGTACCTCTTACCGAAGAACGTTGTCAAAAATTACACCTTAGCCGAATGGTAACTAACAATACTGACCCCATGGAAACTGCTTTCACTGTATCTGTTGATTTAAAAGGTAAGGGAGTAACTACTGGAATTTCAGCTTCGGACCGAGCCCAAACCATTCGGGCTCTAGTAAACGAAGAAACTTCTGCTTACGATCTTTCAAGACCCGGACATATTTTCCCTCTTATAGCGAAAAGCGGTGGAGTTCTCAGAAGAACAGGACACACTGAGGCAGCAATTGATTTTGCACGTCTGGCGGGTATGCAAGCGGCTGGAGTAATCGTTGAAATCATGAACGAGGATGGAAGTATGGCTAGATTAACAGAATTAACAGAAGTCGCTAAAAAATTCAATCTCAAGATAGTGTCTATAGAAGACCTTGTATCCTACAGAATGCAACATGATAGCTTGATTGTAAAAAAGGCTGATCAGAATATCAAAACACAATATGGAGACTTTAGGCTAAGAGCTTATGAACAAACCACAAACGGAAATGTTCACCTTGCACTTACCAAAGGGAATTGGAACACAGAAGATGTCGTATTGACTCGAATTCATTCGTCAAAGTTTACAAACGATATTCTTGGCACCTTAACAGGAACAATTCGAAAAGGTCTTGACGATATTTTTGAATTGATTAATAAGTCTGACAATAGTGCTATTTTATTTATCAATCAAGAGCAGGCTCCTGAAAATTTACTTTCACGCATAGAGCTTCTAAAACAAATGCAAAAAGAAGGAAGAGAGAATAGTGCTCCGCCGATGAAAATGGACTTTAAAGATTACGGTATCGGGGCACAAATCCTTCACGATCTCAACATACAAAAACTAAGAGTAATCAGTAATTCGAAACAAGCTCCAAGAATTGGAATTACTGGTTACGGCATCACTATAGAAGGCTATCAGAATTATTGAGCTTATTTGAAAAACCAAAGTTTTATTGCCATTATAAAAATGGTAACTAACATAGCAATACGTATGATTTGATCTCCTTTTTTAACAGACCAACGGCTTGCCCACCACGCTCCAAAAAGAGTTCCCAAGGCCATAAGTGAACCCAATTTGAAGTTGACTGCATCGTTGTAAGCAAAAAGTGCAAGAGCAACTGCAGAATAAATCATGACGACCAACACTTTAGTCGCATTTGTTTTTACTAGACTAAGGCGATTTAATCTATTTAAAAAAAGCATAATCACAATTCCTATACCTGCGTTAATAAATCCGCCGTAAATTCCTATGATAAAAAATCCCAATATTGAATAGATTAAATATTTGTCCTTTAGCCGTTCAGGTAAATTTAGCGCAAGAGACTTTCTATGGATTAAAATAAGGAAACCCACTATTAACATAATTACAGCTAAAATCCGATTAAATAAAGCTCCATCCACTTTCAAAGCGATTTGAGCTCCAATAACAGCACCTATACTAGCACTGATCCCTAAATAGATCGAAAAGGGAAAGGTATGTACTCCTTTGCTTCTATAGCCTAAAGCCCCTCCTAAAGATTGGACTACTATGGCGATACGGTTGGTTCCATTTGCTATGGCTGGTGGGAGTCCTAAAAAAATTAAAACGGGTAATGTAAATAATGAGCCTCCTCCTGCCAAAGTATTGATGATTCCGGCAAAGAACCCAACCACAACCAACAAAATACCCTCAGAAAGTGATCCCATAATTTAACGATAAAAATACAAAACTCATCTTCCTCTTTAATAAAAAAGACAAAGATTAAATATTTCCTAATCAAAAAAAGGAATATATTTGCAACCGCTTAGGAGAAATGGCAGAGTGGTCGAATGCGGCAGTCTTGAAAACTGTTGAGGGTCACACCTCCGGGGGTTCGAATCCCTCTTTCTCCGCTCTTTAGTCCTGAAATCCCAGTGTTTTCGGGACTTCTTTTTTATTCTTGTACGGTATTTGTACGGTAAACAAATTTTATAATCCTAAAATTTCTCAAGCATTCCTATCCCAAACACAAGGTTATGGGTTTTAGAAAAAGGTTTTTCTATTTGAAATGAGGGATGAGATTTGATATGTAATCCATTCTCCTTACTTTAGTGGAATTACTAACTATAAATCAATTTAAATGAAGAAACTATTATTTTTCCTAATCTTATTTCCTATAACCATTATTGCCCAAAAGAATAATAATGGAAAAGTTTTTGATAAACATCCTGCACTTGATATGGCTGAAAAATTTGGACAGGCATGGATAAGCGGTGACACTGAAACTCTCAAGAGTTTAGTAGGAGAAGATTTCCGTATGGGGAGTGCTATGAATACAAGTCCGAATTATAAAGGAGGAGATATTAACGATCTAATAGGACAATCTAATTTTATGGCAAATAATTTTGTAAATATTTCCCTTAAGAATAAAGGTCAAGCATATCCCGATGCTATTGAATATAAAAGATCAGGTCTTTTTGTTCAGACTTTCCAAGAATTTATTGCTTGGGATAAAAACAATGGTTTTAAAATCAAAACTCCTTTCAATGCCATTTTTGTTTTTGATGAAAAAGGTGAGAAAATCATTAGATTTTGGTGGGCTGATAACAGAGCTGTTTGGCAAAAATGGAATTTATCAAGACAAACTATTAAAAATGGAACTATATACAAGGACCATCCATATATTGGTAAGGTTCGTCAAATATGGTATAACCTTGCACAAGGTAATCTTGATAAAGTTTGGAAAGATTTTTCACCAAATGCCAGAGTAAATGATTCAAATTCAATTGATCAGGACCCTAAAAGTTTAAAAGATCATCAAGAGTATGTGGGTGAAGTCTTTAGTAAATTTGAATTTGTTTCAATAGATGAGGTTGGTTACCCAGACTATATAGACTATGAGGGTAATGGTGGAGTTGTTTTATCATGGTATAATATGACTGTAAAAAATATAAAGACTGGAAAAAATATTATACTGAAATTTCATTCACAACATGACTTTAATGAAAAAGGAATGATTATTTTGGAAACATTATATTATAATGATCGCTTATTAGAATAGGTATTTACCCTCCAAAGCGGAGGGTTTTTCTTTTACATCTATTCTCTCTATCTTAGGGGGTATTATTAACTATAAATCAATTAAAATGAAAAAAATATTATTTCTTTTCTTATTTGTAACTGCTTTAGGATTTTCACAAGAGCTCGAATGGGATAAATCCAAATCGTTTGATGTAGTATTTGATATTGATAATGTATACACTTCAGATGGAGTAAATTGGGAGGTTACTATCTCTGGTCAGGCAGGTCCTTATGGTATGGGTTATGGAACCATTACATTTAAGAATTTCGCAACAGATAGTCAGCAAAGTGATTATAACGGCTATTTTTGGACTCAAGTAGGAGATAAAACTTTTAGAGGGTCAACTAATGGTCTTTGGAAAAAAGAAGGGAACAAATTTAAAACCTATGCTTATGATAATGATATTGTGGGAGGGATAATAAATTTAGCAGTTGGTGACTGGGATTTTGTTACTAAAAAAGCAAGCTTTACGGTTGCACCATTAAAATAAGTAATAATAAAAATAATGATTAATGAAAAAAATAATTTTACTATCCTTACTTGTAGGATTGCAGTTTTCATGCAATCAGACAACTCATGAAAATTCCAAAATGGATGCAGCAATGACTGTTTACAATCAAAATGCCAAAGTTGTTCACGCATTATTTGATTCTTTAGAAAATGAAGATTTAGAAACTGCTGCATCTTTTTTTGAAGAAGGAGCAAAGTTTAACCCGCCTGTATATGGAGGTAAAGATTTAGATAAAAAAGGAATTTTAGAAAACTATAATGGATTTTTGCAATTATTAGACAACATAAAAGCTAATGATAGGGATTTCTATCCAACGGTTGATTCTACGTTTATTCCTGATGGTGGTGTCCGAATTTATGCTAAATGGAGTGCTGATCTTGGAGATATATCTATGGAAGGAATTAAAGCATATGAGGTATTTAAATTCAATGAAAACAATAAAATAATTGAAGTTGACGAATACATGGATGTTTCAGGTTTACTAAACAAATTAGCAGAATTATCAGCAGAATAGAAGTTCTAAAAATTTACAATTGTTCACCCTCCCAAGTGGAGGGTTTTTTATTTCTATTAATTGACCGTATGCATTTTGGTCATTCAGAGCTTTTATCTTAATTACAACGAGCTTAACTAACGAATATTTTCAATATATGCTAAACAGCGTTTGACCTCCTGAACAGCATCTGAACCTTCTGGAATGTCATAT
>JAYPMN010000036.1:0-10029 GCA_038129925.1 Flavobacteriaceae bacterium | reverse complement strand
GCGAGCCAATAATTCATTTGAAGGTTTATATTGAGATGATAATCTGCATTCCATGGCGCATTAATGTGCTGGTTCCAAAGACCTTGAAGGTTGGCAGGTAAAGTACCAGGCCTTGAAGAGGCCATAAGTAAATAACGGCCATAATGAAATAAGGTTTCTTGAAGTTCCAAATCAACAGCACCCCCTTTTACTGCTTTTATCCGTTCGTCTGTAGGTATCGTTTGGGCTACATTGTCTGTGATTACGTCAAAATCAACTCTATCAAAGAGCGATTGATGATCTCTAATGTGGCGGTCTTTTAATTCTTTAAATGAATACTTCTCTATTGCAGTAAGTTGTTTGCTGTTTTTAGATTTGAAGTCTTTGTGATAATAAGATGAATTAGAAACTATGCGCAATTCAATCTCTTTTACTCCACTTAACTCTAATCTATCATCAACTGAGGTAACCGTACCTCCATGGTGATTTAGTTTTACGATGGTTTGGAATTGGACACCTTCTAATATCGGATTTGGTTTAGAGTCGAAAGCGCCTTTCCGTTGAGTTACTTCTCCGTCCATTTTAAGCATTCCCTCTGCTGTATAGGATTTAGCGGTAGGAATTCCCTCATCTTTAGGTCGCTGTAATTGTATATTTCCACTCAATCCATTGGGGTGGCTACTTTTTAACTTTACTACGATCACTTGATCTGGAGCGGAAACAAAAACACATTGAGTTACTTTATGCCCATCTGAGTTATAGGTTACAGTGGCAACTGCCTCATTTAGATTTAAACTTCTTTTATATTCGGATATCTCATTGTGATTTAAATTGATTGACAAGTCACCCAAAGTTTGATGAGAACGAACGACAGTTTTTCGTGAAAACTTTTCTACTAAAAGGGAATCTACGGTCTTAATATCCCCCTTCACTAGTAAACTTCTGATCTGTGTCAAATCATCTGATGTTCCTGGAGGGTGATCCCATCCTAAATCTTTTGGCCACAACGAATCGTCATTGAGTTGAATTCTTTCAGTATGGGGATCGCCAAAAACCATTGCTCCAATACGGCCGTTACCCAGAGGAAGTGCTTCCTCCCAAACCGCTGCAGCTTCTTTATACCATAATAGCTGGGAATTTGTAATATCCGATGTATTAACATTTTTGCAGCCTGAGGTGATGAGAATAAAACTCAAACACAGAAACGGGATGCAATATTTCATGATTCAAATGTTTTAGGTAATTTGTTCTTCATTTAAATTTAAAAGAAATATTTTAAAATTTAGAATGGAAACCAAGACATTTAATATCAATCGCAGACATTTCCTCAAAGGCACTTTTGCTTCATTAGTGCTATCTAGTTTTGGAGTTTACGGATTTGATTTGATGCATCCTTCCAAACCTTATCGGGTAGGACTTATTGGCACAGGATGGTATGGGAAAAGTGATTTGTTTCGTTTAATGCAAGTAACCAAGCTTGAGGTTGTTTGTCTTTGTGATGTGGATAAGCGACAATTAAATGAAGCAGCAGATTTAATTCAGCAAAGAAAACCGAATCAGAAGCGACCACAGCTCTATTGGAATTATGTCGAAATGTTATCAAAACACGATTTAGACATTGTTTTAATAGGTACTCCCGATCATTGGCATGCATTACAGGCTATTGCCGCTTTAGAAGCTGGTGCGCATGTTTACCTTCAGAAACCAATCAGTGTTGATGTTATTGAAGGAGAGGCCGTACTTGCTGCTGTTTCAAAATACAATAAAGTGGTTCAGGTTGGATTGCAAAGAAGAAGTACTCCCCATTTGTTAGAGGCTAAAAAAAATATTGTAGACGCGGGTTTACTTGGAGAAATTGCTCATGTAGAAATGAATTGTTATTACAAGATGCGATCCACTGCAAATCCTCCTTTACAAGAAGTACCTGATTATTTTGATTATGAGTTATGGACGGGTCCAGCTCCTCTGCGACCTTATGATGGTTTACCACATAGAGGATGGTGGCGTGCCTTTATGGAATACGGTAACGGTATCATGGGGGATATGTGTGTACACATGTTTGACGCTGCGCGCTGGATGTTGAATTTGGATTGGCCAAAGCGTATTTCTTCCCAAGGGGGTATTTATGTTCAAAATTCTGGAAAATCAAATATTGCAGATACTCAAACTGCAGTATTTGAATATGAAAACCTCAACTGCATTTGGCAGCATCGAACCTGGGGAACACCCGTAGATAATGAATATCCGTGGGCATTTAAAATTTTTGGCGAGCATGGAACACTTGCCGGAAGCCCCATGCAATATGATTTTACACCAAACAGCAAAGGCTCAAAAATTCACAAAGATTGTATTTACGAACGTGAAAAATATCCAGAAGATTTAACTGAAAAAGACATTGAGTTGCACGCTGCACCAGCAACGAGGCTGCATATGCTAGACTTTTTAAAGGCCGTAGAAGAAAACACAATCCCAACAGCCAATGTTCTTGAAGGTCATCGTTCAACTGCCAGTTGTATTTTAGCAAATATCGCTATGGAATTAGAACGCCCTTTAGAATACGATCCTGAACTGAGAATAGTTAAAAACGATAGTGAAGCAACTCGACTGCTTCAGAGACCCTACAGATCAGGATGGAAACATCCTCTTATGAAAGATTTCAGTTGACAGAAATGGATTTTAAAAATTTTAGACTTTGGGGAACTTGCTGTTCCACTCTTGAAGATTCATCCTCAATGAACATATAGCGTACCCCTAGCTCGTGAGCTTTTTTAACTACACCTTCAATATCAATTTGGCCTCGACCCAACACCACGTTGGTTTCTACATCTTCACCACCCGTATTATTACCTTTCACTCCCTTTTCCATATCCTTCAAATGGAGCATTACTACAAAGTCTGGGTATTTTTCCAGTAGAGCAATAGGATCTTCGCCACCGTGTGTAATCCAAAATACGTCCATCTCAAGGGAAAAGTTTTTAGCATTTTGTGCCATGTAGTCAAATAGAGTTCCGTATTGGTATGGTCTAAATTCATAACCGTGCGCATGATATGCCAGTGTAATGCCTTCTTTTTTGAGTACAGCACCCGCTTCATTAAATACTTTAACAGCGGCTTTTGTATTTTCAATATCAAAGCGATTACCATCGTGTGGAATCCACGCGCACATCACAAAACGTGCGCCGTAACGAATAGCTTTTTCAGCAACAGCCTCTGGATTTTTACTAAGTTCGTCATAATCTGCACCAATGCTTACAGGGTTTAACTCATACTTTTCTAATAAACCCCTAAACTCAGTTTCTTCCATTCCATAAGTATCTCCACCTTCAATGGTGTGTATACCCCAATCGGCAATTGTTTTGAGGGATTTTTCAATATCATTTTTGAACTGATTTCTTAAGCTGTAAAGCTGTAAACCAAACTCTTGAGCAAATAAATACGTTTGAAAAAATGGAAGTGATAAAAGGATAAAGAGGTAAATTTTAAGTTTCATTTAGTTTAAGATTGGATTATATACTGATATACTTTTTTGTTTTTGTACTTTTAAAGTTGTAAAAAAATTGTTTGAAAAATTATTTAATCAGTATTAAAAGTATTCTAAATTACATAAAATTTAGTTTATTTCTTTTTCTTTTCTCTTGTATAGACCCCGTTGTTCCTAAGTTCGATTTTCAAGAGAACTTGATAATCATCAATGGGCTTGCATCCACAGTTCCAGGCACCACTAATGTTACAGTAAAAGAGACCTTTATCGAATTTGGTGAGTACACCTCTAAGTCGGTTGCAGGATGTTCAATCGATTTAATAAACTCTGATTCTCAGGAACGCTTTCCGTTTTATGAAAATGGTGATGTCTATTCTATTTCAGATGATTTTAAGACCACACCAGGCTCAAGGTGGGAGATTGAAGTTACACTTCCTAATGGAGATATTTATAAATCAACTTCAGAAAAAACTCCTGATTTAGTGCCCATACAGGAAATTTATTCTGAATTTAACCCTGAGATGATTTATGATGAAAGTTATGATGGATACATCCCTGGCGATGAAATTAAAATTGATTTTCAAGATCCGACTGATCAAAAAAACTTCTTTTTATACCAATACAGAGCTTACCAGGAGGAATTGTATTGCAAGATTTGCCTCAATGGTATCTTGAGAGACGGGGAATGTCTTTCTCAAGTCAACAATCCGTTGCTTACCAAGGAATATTACACTTACATCTGTGACCAGCGATGCTGGAAGATTACTTACAATGATGAAATTATTGTTTTTGACGATGAGTTTACGAACGGGAAACAAGTCTCTAAGCTTTTAGTAGCCAAAGTTCCTTATCAAACAAAGCAAGATATATTAGTTGATGTGATCAAATTAAATATTTCAGAAGAATCTTATAATTATTATAAAGCAATAAAGGATTTAGTGGACAATAATAGCGGGCTGAATGCCCCTTTACCAACGGCACTTATTGGAAATTTTTATGGAATTTCAAAGCCTGAAAGCACTGTCCTTGGAAGGTTTACCGCGGGTTCATCATCACTGAAATCCATATTTATCCAAAGAACAGATCGATCAGCTAAAACCCTTGGAAACATTAAACTTCCTGAGCCTGAAGCTTTTGGAGATCCTATCCCAAATCCACTTACCTATGAAACTCCATGTTTGGAATCACCTTACAGAACTTCTGATTTAGAGTCTGAAAAAAGGAGTTATTTTGGAGAAATTGTTAATCTAGATGTAGACCTTGATAATGATGGTGTTTTAGATAGTAATGATAATTGTATCACATTTCCAAATCCAGAGCAAGCAGATTTAGATGAAGATGGTATTGGTGATCTCTGTGACAACGATACTGATGGAGATGGTTACATTTTATTTTATGAAAACAGTTGCAATTCAAGTGATACAGATGCAACGAGCTTACCTTTAGATAACGATTTAGATCTAATTCCAGACTGTGTTGATGAAGACGATGACAACGATGGATATTCAGATGAATTCGAAGAAGCAGCAGAGACGGATCAATTCGATCCAAACAGTGTGCCCATTGATACAGACCAAGATGGTTTACCAGACGTTATTGAGTCCAGAAGACGCACAGATCCGAATAACCCCGATACTGATGGTGATGGGGTAAGAGACGGAGATGATGACTACCCAAGAGATCCTAACCGAAGCTAAAATTGAAAAAACAATACAACACAATTGCACTATTGATCGGACTATTCATCTTAGTTTCGACTTCTATTTTATCAGCTCAGGAATACGCACTCACGATTAGTGTAATTGACGAAGAAAGTAAAAACCCTTTGGAAGGTGTTACCATATTAATTAAACCTTGTGAGTGCGGTGGGATATCCAATGCCAGTGGTATTTTTAGTAAAAGGTTACAAAAAGGAATATATAATTTGTCTATTGAGTATCTGGGTTACGGTACACAAACACTCGAGGTAGATTTAAATAAAAATCAAACAATATCAGTTCAAATGCCTGTTGAGGAAGAGCAACTCTCTGAAGTAGTGTTATTAGCTCAGAAGCGAAATCAAAATTTCGAAAGTCCTCAAATGGGAGTTTTAGAACTAAATATTCGCGATTTGATTAAAGTACCGACTGCTTTGGGAGAATTTGATGTTTTAAAAAGTATTACACTTATGGCTGGAGTAAATAGTTCTGGTGATATAAGTAATGGTGTTTCAATTAGGGGAGGATCATTGGATCAGAACTTAATGTTGTATGATGGTGCCCCTGTATTTAATCCTACCCACCTTTTTGGACTTTTTTCTGTATTTACTCCCGATGTCATTTCGGGTGTTGATATTTACAGAGCCAATATTCCCGCCAAATATGGAGGGAGAATAGCTTCAGTGTTGGAGGTTAAGGTTAAAAATCCATACGTAGACCAATTAAAGATAGAAGGTGGAATTGGATTGATATCCAATCGCTTGACCCTTACAATGCCCTTAGTCAAAGATAAATTGATGTTAATTGCAGGAGGCAGAACTGGCTTTAGTGATATTTTGTTCCCTCTGTTAGTCCCTCGACTCAAGAATACTCGTGCAAATTTTTTTGACAGCACTGTTAAGTTACTTTATCTGTTGAATTCAAATAATCAGATTACTTACACGAACTTTATTTCAAATGATTTCTATCAGTTGGATTTGATTTCCTCGGTAGAAAATATAGTATCCTCATCAAATCAATACGATTTTAAAACACGAAATCATACACTTAAATGGTTACACACCTTTGAGAACAACACCAACATGATCAATCGTTTGATTCACAGTACTTACACTCCCCAAAACCTTTTTCCTGAAGTTGATTCTGAAAATGTCATTCGTTTTGAATCGCAAATCCAATACAGCAGCATCCAATCAGAATATTCGAATAGTAAAAGAGAAGATTTAAGTTATTATGCTGGTTTAGAAGTCAAACGTTATCAAATAAATCCAGGTACTCTAGATCCAGGTAATGGAAATACGATAAATCCAGTCGCATTAAACAAAGAGTTAGGGTTTGAGTCTTCAGCTTACTTCAATCTTGATTGGAAACCGCTTTCAAAAATGGCTTTGTCTGCCGGTTTAAGATTGACAAAGTTTTCACTATTAGGACCCTTTGACGAAGCTCAATACACTCCTGAGGGTTTATTTGACGGTATAACAAGCTTCAGCAGTCAAGAATTGGTTAAAAACTATTTTAACCCAGAACCACGCCTAGGACTTAATTATAAATTATCAGAGGATACTTCAATTAAAATGAGCTACGCTCGTATTTTTCAATACATCCAAAACATTTACAACACCAATACACCTTTACCAACTTCCAGATGGAAAATCTCTGATCGATACATTACTCCTCAAAAAAATAATACCTATGGTTTGGGATTTTACAAGAATTTTTTAGACTCCCAATATGAATTTTCTGCCGAGGGTTATTATCGTAAAACAGATAATAACTTGACCTATCGTCCCGGGGCAGATTTCTTTCTTTCAAGATTTATTGAAAACGAAATTACTCAGGCTGAAGGAAAATCCTATGGCGTTGAATTAAGTTTGCGTAAAACATTGGGTAAAATCAATGGGGTCATGAATTATACTTGGTCTAGAAGTCTCCTTAAAACCGATGAAGTGAGACCTATTAATCGTATTAATAATAACGAATGGTATGCTTCAGACTTTGATCGTCCGCATACGGTTAACGCCACAATTAATTTTGAGGGAGACCAATACAACAGCTTTAGTTTTAATTTTGTTGGACAAACAGGTCGACCTTTTACTATAGCTAATGGAATATTTGAAGAACAAAATGTTGTTATTCCAATTTACCTTTATCGAAATAATTCTAGACTGCCTACATATCACCGTTTAGATTTTTCATGGAAAATTGCTTACAGTAAAGACCCAAAGAGACGCTTTAAAGGGGATTGGATATTTACCGTTTATAATCTATACAGCAGAAAGAACCCTTACAATATTTATTACACCCAAAGAAATGGGGGAGAGGATGGTAATGTCTTTTTGGGAAGCCCTTTAGGTGCTTACGAATTGTCTATTCTTCGTGGGGCTTTGGTATCACTTTCCTACAATTTTAAATTTCAATAAAAGCTTACAATATTCTAAAAAGTGTAAATTTAGTGCTATGAATTCTAAGGTAATTTGCTGCTTTGGAGAAATTTTATGGGACTTTTTTCCTGAGGGTAAAAAATTAGGGGGAGCACCATTCAATGTTGCTAGTTCATTAAAAGATTTAGGAGCTGAGGTTTATTTTATCAGCAGTGTTGGCAAAGACTCCCTTGGGGACGAAATTCTCTCTCATTTGCAGCTTAGGAAAATTCCAGAAGACTATATTCAGGTTGATTCTGTTCACCCTACGGGTAAAGTAATGGTAAGCTTAGATGAAAATGGTTCTGCTCAGTATAAAATAAATAATGATGCTGCTTGGGATTTTATAAAGACTTCTACTGCAGCTCTAGAACTGATAGGCAAATCAGATGCATTTGTATTTGGGAGCCTTATTGCAAGAGGCTTCTCTCGTAAGACTTTAAGCGAATTTCTAAAAGTATCAAAATACAATGTTTTTGATATAAACTTAAGACCACCTTTTTACGACGAAAAGCTTTTAATTGATTTGATGAGCAAAGCACAATTGTTAAAATTCAACGATGAAGAATTGTATTTAGTCGCTAAAATACTTAACTCACCCTTTCATTCAATGGATCAGCATGTTGAGTTTATTGCTGATGCTACTGGCGCAGGTTGTATTTGCGTTACCAAAGGAATGTTTGGTGCCGTTTTATATCAAAATGGGGAGTGGTTTTACAACAGCGGTTATAAAATAAAAGTTAAAGATACTGTGGGTGCTGGTGATTCCTTTCTGGCAACTTTAATTTATGGTATTATAAATAATAATGAACTCCAAACTACACTGA
Source organism: Flavobacteriaceae bacterium (assembly GCA_038129925.1). Lineage (GTDB taxonomy): Bacteria > Bacteroidota > Bacteroidia > Flavobacteriales > Flavobacteriaceae > MS024-2A. The sequence goes on along the minus strand of JAYPMN010000036.1, from coordinate 1,625 downwards.
ATCGTGCCTGTGCAATGGGAGCATTAGTTGCTGCTAGTCCAGGTGCAAATCCAAACATCTCAGAAAGCGAATTAAACCGTTTTATGGGACTAATTTAAATAGCACTTAATGAGACTTCAAATTACTAGTTTTTTCATTTTAATTAGCTTATCAACAAGGTCTTTAGCTCAAATTTTAAGTGGTAAAGAGCTTTTGGAAAAAACCATAGAATACCACGATCCAAATTCTAAATGGAGCCAGTTTAATGGATCTTTCAATGTAAGCATGAAAAGCCCAAGTCGGCCGTTACGAACGAGTAATATAGTTATTGATCTGATGCGCTCTTTTTTTGAATTAAACGTTCAAATTGGTGACAATCAATGGAAGGCTTCACTATTAGACGAAGATTGTGATTTGCTTTTCAACGGCTCTAGAGAGATTAGTACAGAGATTGAAAAAGAATTTAGATTGAATTGTAAGCGTGCAAAAATGTATCGGGATTACTACACCTACCTTTACGGCTTACCAATGAAATTAAAAGACCCTGGAACGCTTATTGATCCAGTAATTAGTCAAAAATCAATAGAAGGGATCTCTTATTGGGTATTGAAGGTCGAATATGATCCAAATGTAGGTTCAGATACATGGTATTTTTATTTTGATACTGAAACCTTTGCGCTTAAGCGTTATCAATTTTTCCACGACGAGTCAAAAAATGATGGAGAATATATTATTTTGGATGATGAAATTGAAATTGAAGGGATTCTCATGCCAAAGAACAGAAGTTGGTATTACAACTCTGATAATACATTTTTAGGGACAGACGTACTATCGAAATAATAAATTAGAATTATGAAAAAACAAATAAATAAATACGCCTTAGTGCTTTTGATTGCCTTTTTTGGTTTAGGAGTGACAAATGCTCAAACTCAAGAAAAAATCATTGGGAAATGGGATTTAGAGGTTATTAAAGACGGTAAGGTTTATCCTTCCTGGCTTGAAGTTAAATTATCAGGAGTAAAAACACTAGTAGGTTATTTTGTTGCTGAAAGTGGTAGTGCTCGTCCTATATCTGAAGTTTTTTACCACAAAGGTACACTAGATTTTAGCATTCCACCTCAATGGGATGGAGCAAACTACATGCATGTCTCTGGAAAAGTTATCAACGGGAAACTCAGCGGAACCATTTTAAATAATATGGGAGAAGCTTTGTCGTTTGCTGGAGTTAGAGCTCCTAAATTGATTCGAACCGGAGAGGTTCAATGGAGTAAGCGTCGTTCTTTATTTGATGGTAAATCTCTAGGTCAATGGAGAGCTATTGATGAAAGAAGAGAAAATCAATGGAAAGTAGAAAATGGATTACTAATCAACCCTAAATCAGGAGTAAATCTGATTTCAGAAGAGCATTTTACTGATTTTAAGCTTCATATTGAGGCACGATATCCAGCGAATAGTAATTCTGGCATTTATTTAAGAGGTCGTTATGAAGTACAAGTTGAAGACAGTTATGGTAAAGATCCTAGTTCGATTTTATTCGGAGGTATATATGGCTTCTTAACTCCAAATCAAATGGCAGCCAAACCTGCAGGAGAGTGGCAAGTATTTGACATCACTTTAGTAGGAAGAAGAGTTACCATTGTTGCCAA
>JAYPMN010000035.1:0-10396 GCA_038129925.1 Flavobacteriaceae bacterium | reverse complement strand
AGTCGTCCAGTAAACCCAAAGCAATTAAGCGTTGACGTAGGAATTCACCTGCTGTCATGTCTTCGTAATTTTTTGGATGGTCTTCATTAACTGTCTGAGGCAAACAATTCAAGGGCATATAGGGTACGGGATGCATAAAAAAGGGAAGTGAATAACGTGCTTTTCCCCAATCTTTTTCTGGTGGATTGATGACTCTATGAATGGTTGAGGGCAGTTTGTTATTTGTCAAACGAGAGAGCATATCACCAATATTGACAATTAATTCGTCAGGCTCTGCAATGGCATCGATCCATTGTTCTTGTCGATTTAATACTTGTAAACCATTTCCTTGGGCACCCATCAGAAGTGTGATTAAATTGATGTCTCCATGTGCAGCTGCACGCTCTGCTTCTTGCGGAGCTTTGGTTATCGGAGGATAGTGAATTGCTCTGAGTATGGAGTTCCCTTCTAAGATAAATTGGTCGAAATAGGTATCCTTCAAATCCAAATAAAGCGCAATGGCCTGCAGGAGTACTTGAGCAGTTTTTTCCAATCTTCTAAATACGGTATTGCCTACGGTATTAAAAGATTCCAACTCTTGAACACTTACATTTTCTGGATAGAGAGATTTTAGCTGAGGTTGGCATTTAAGGTCCTGACCAAAATGCCAAAACTCCTTTAAATCGCCTACATTCCTCCCTTCAGCATGTTCTTTTCCAAAACCTGTATAGCCGCGTTGTCCACCACCGCCTTCAATTTCGTACTGTTTTTTAATTTTTTCTGGGAGAGCAAAAAAAGTTTTGATTTCGGCGTAAAGAGCAGTTTGAAGTTGAGGTTCCAAAAAATGCCCCTTTAGAGCTAAAAAACCAATTTCTTCGAATGATGCCCCTATCTTTTCAACAAAGGATTTACGTTTTTTGGGATCCTTAGAAAGGAAATCATTTAAATCTGCTTGTGGAATTTTTTGCACGGCTTGAGATATTTAAAAAAAGCGAGCCCATCGACTCGCTTTATACATAGATAAGGAATATCACAGCGGACCTAGAGTAGGTACCGTCTGTCTTGTATTCCTCAAATGATTATCATAAGACATAAGACACCTCCTTTCTACATTTAGTTAAACATAGCTGTTGTCACAGCTCGAACTACTCGATTCAAATATAGGAATCCGAGGCCTTTGAAGAAACTTTATTTTACAATTTTTTTTAAGGTAAGCCCTTGTACCAAAATTGTAAATAGAACTACGCCATAGGTCAGGATCAATATTAAATCCTTTCCTGTTCCAATACTGTCTGGAAGATTAAGCGCTAAAGCGATGCTTAGCCCTCCTCTTAAACCACCCCAAGTGATAATAAGCGCTGTATTTTTCTCAAAAGTTTTTTTAATCGAAAGCAATTTGATTGGCACAAAAACTCCAATACCTCTGGAGACTACAACAAGTATGATTACCAATACTATAATGGTAACATAGCTAATGTCAAAATTTTGTAATACGGGGATGATTTCTAAACCGATCAGTATAAACAAGATAGCATTGAGGGTTTCATCAACTAAATGCCAAAATTTATAGACATAGTCACCCATGGCTTTTTGAACCCCTTCAGTTTTGTTATCTGTATCGATATTTTGATTTAAAAACAGACCCATAACAACGACCCCTAGAACTGCAGAAAAATGAAACACATGGGAAATTACAGGAACCAAAAGTACCAATGAAAGGGTGATAAGGACTTCCAATTCAACTTGGGTATTTTCAATATATTTTACGAGTTTTAAACCAAGGTAACCCATTAGTGCACCTAATAAAATTCCACCAATGACTTCTGTAGCAAACAAACTACCGACACTTTGGACGGTTATATTTTCTACTCCTTCAACTTTCATACTGAGTAGTGTTAAAAAGACAACTACACCTATACCGTCGTTAAATAGTGACTCCCCAGCTATACGCGTTTCGGTAATTTTAGAAAGATTCATTTTTTTAACCATGGCTAAAACCGCAATAGGATCAGTTGGTGCTACTAGCGAACCAAAGAGTAGGCAATCCACATAGGTCAGTCCAAGGGATTCCATCCCCAAAAAGGGTTGACTTATAAGCCAAAAAAGACCAGTTCCCACTGCAAAGGTGGAGAACAATACTCCAAAAGTTGCTAATAGTAATATGGTAACCTTATCTTTCAGTAATTCGTGTACATCCACGCTTATAGCCCCAGCAAATAGCAAAAAGGGAAGCATCACATCGATCAGTAAAACACTAAAGTCGAATTCTTGTGTCAATGAGGTTGCGAAAGAAAGAAAGTCAGGAAACACTAAACCAATAATTAAAATAACCATTGAAAGTGCGATGGCTAAAACCATTAAACCAATAGTATGAGGGAGTTTTAAAATTCTGAGATTTACAATAGAAAAAACAGAGGCTAGGAACAACAATAAAGTTGCTAATTCAAGTAAATTCATATGGATATAGTTTATCTAAATATATAAAAATTAACTACTTAAATATAATTTAGACAGATATTTCCCGATTAAGTCAAATTCGAGATTGACTTGATCTCCAACTTTTAACTGATTAAAATTAGTATGCTTATAAGTGTAGGGGATTATGGCAACTGAGAATTGATTTTCTTTAGAGTTCACAACAGTTAAACTAACACCATTGATGGTAATCGATCCTTTTTCAATAGTAATTTGATCAGAACTTTTGTCGTATTCGAAGGTATAAAACCAACTTCCATCCTGAGTTTTAGCTTCTATACATTGTGCCGTTTGATCTACGTGACCTTGGACCATGTGCCCATCCAATCGGTCACCAAGCTTCATGGCTCGTTCCAAATTAACAAGGGAGCCTATTTTTAAAACACCCAGATTGGTTTTTTTTAGTGTTTCATCTATGGCCGTGACAGTATAGTTTTTAGGATTGCATTTTACAACGGTTAGGCAAACTCCATTATGAGCAACACTTTGATCAATTTTTAGTTCTGGAGCCAATTCACTTTCAATGCTGATATGTAAATTTTCACCCTCGCGCTCTAAAGCTGTGACCCGTCCAAAAGCTTCGATTATTCCTGTAAACATGCGTTTTAATTTAATTACATTTGTCTTCAAAAATAGTTATAAAAGATAAGGTTTGAAGGATATTCCAAAAATTAGCGTTGGAATTTCAACTGGCGATCCAAATGGAATCGGTATTGAGATTCTTTTAAAAGCATTTCAGGACAAGCGCCTTTATGATTTTTTTATCCCAGTAGTTTTTGCTCATCACCAAAGTGTTTTAGCGGAAAGTAAACGATTAGGATTCACCACTGATTTTTTTACACTTAAGAATATCAATTCCCCAAAGCGAGGAAGAATTAATGTTGTAAATACTTGGGAAAAACCATTCCCATTCAATCATGGTACTATAGCTCCTTTGGCAGGAGAGGCTGCTTTAAGTTCACTAAAAGCCGCAGCCATAGCCTTAAAAAAGAAACAGTTAAACACTTTAGTTACAGCCCCCATTCACAAAAAAAATATACAAACAAAAGACTTTAATTTCCCAGGACATACCGATTATCTGAATAAAGAATTGCAGGGTGATAGCTTGATGTTTATGATAACAGAAGGCCTTAGAGTTGCGCTTGTTACGGATCATATTCCACTTAAGGAAATAACCCAAAAACTATCTGAGGAAAAAATCACCCAAAAAATTGACTTGCTTACCAAGAGCTTAATCCAGGACTTTGGAATCCAGCGGCCTAAAATTGCAGTATTGGGGATTAATCCTCATACAGGAGATGACGGAGTCATAGGTACAGAAGACGATACCATATTGCGCCCGCTGATCAAAAGCTTAATTGACAAAGGGGATCTGGTTTTTGGACCTTTTGCTGCAGACGGTTTTTTTGGAAGTCAGTCCTACACCAAGTACGATGCTGTTTTAGCAATGTACCACGATCAAGGGCTTATTCCATTTAAGACCCTTTCATTCGGCAAGGGAGTAAACTTTACTGCGGGACTGAATAGAGTGCGAACTTCACCAGATCATGGCACAGCTTTCGATATCGCAGGAAAGGGTATCGCAGATGCAAGTTCCTTTATTGAAGCGTTATTTACTGCTCGATCTATTTTTCTTCAGCGTCAAGAATTTGAGCGGAATAATACGATTCAATCTTCAAAATAGGACTATCTATATAGCCTATACGGACTGCTTTGGCTTGTATGGATTTTGATTTAGCTAATGGATTAGTGTAAACAGACCAGACAGAATCTTGAGCTTGTTTCCACACTATGCTGACTCTAGGGTCTGAATGACTGAGCTCTATTTTATTGTCTTTGACTTCACTGTTTAAAGCAGCTAGTGTTTTTGGTTTGCCCTCCGGAAGCCATTTTTCAATCAACTCTTTTTCGGGATACACTCCTAAATCACCTGTTTCAACGATCCACTCATCTAAACGATTTCTAAGAAAAATCAAAGTGTCTTGTAGAGCAGCTTGATCAGCTAGATTATTCAATTCGTAAGGATCTTGCTCCAGGTCGTAAAGTTCTTCTTTAGGTTTGGGTGTTTTAAACCAGGCTGAAGCATACTCATCTAGTTCTCCTGCTTCCCAAAGTCGATTTAAAAGTTGCATCATGGCCATTTGTTCTCTGTAGGCAACCGGAATGGCATTGCTGATTTCAGGATTGAAATTTCGAATGTATTTAAACTTACCATGACGAACTGCCCTTAATCGATCCACTTGTTCGTCAAAACGGTCAGAGGAAGCAAATATAAATTCCGATTTTTCATCCGCTTTATGTATTCCAAATTGGGCCTTTCCTTGCATGACTGCTGGGGGTGCTATTCCGGCAAGAGAAAGTACAGTTGGAGCGTAATCAATAAAACTGATAAAGTCTGGATTTCGAGTACCTGCATTTTCCAGCATGGGGAATTTGATGATCAAAGGAACCTTTATCCCCGTTTCGTAAACAGCTCTTTTATAACGCGGGAACGGTCCTCCGTGATCTCCGTAAAAGAAGATAATACTGTTTTCATAAAGCCCGTCAGACTTCAGTTGTTCTATAACTTTTCCAATTTGACAATCCAGTCTAATTAGATTGCTATAATTTACGGCGATATCCTTTCTTACTTCCTGAGTATCGGGAAAGATGGGGGGAACTGGAACGGTTTTTGGATTTACTAAAAGAGAATCTTGACCCCGACTCCATATTTGAGACTCATGGGTTACGCCAAAATTAAACACAGCAAAAAAAGCTTGATTTTCGCCCCGGTTTTTCCAATGAGCTTTGGAACTACTTTCATCCCAAACACCGTCAGTTTTTTTAAAGTTGTAGTCTTCTTTTGCATTATTAGTAGTATAATAGCCCTTTGCTCTAAGGTATTCAGGAAACATTTTTACACCTTGGGGAACTAGAGGTGAATAACTTGGGATACCGATATTAGGCTCATTATCTTTATTGTAGGCATTGTACGTTCGCATATTGTGGGTGCCTAAAGAAGAAGGGTAAAGCCCGCTTATCAAAGCGCTGCGAGCAGGAGCGCAAACAGGTACGGGGCTGTAAGCGTTATCAAAAACAACTCCATCATTAGCCAAACTAGAAAGGTAGGGGAGTGCTGTGGTAGGATTCCCATACATTGGGAAAAATTCGGGGGATTGATCCTCAGCTACTAACCAAATAATATTTGGTAATGGGTTGCTTTTTTCCTCTTGATTACAAGTAATTAATACAAAAAGGGATGCTATAACAAGTAAATGTCTCATGTTAAGTAATTCATCATTTGAATTTGAATAAAATATAACATTTACCCTTTATTCTTAAAAAGACGAGCAAAAAAACTTCCTAATATGGAATGGATTAAACTAGAAATAGCAGCTGGAATTGCCACGCTTGGATTGGTAAAATTTTCCCGAGCTAAAACAACACCTAAGCCCGAATTTTGCATCCCTACTTCAATGGAAATTGTTTTAGCAACCTTCCAATTTTTAAAAGTTATAAGACTGATTACAAAGCCTAGAATAAAACCGAGTAGATGTAGTCCTAACAAAGCAAAGATTAGTAACAAGCCTGAACTCAAAATGATTTCCTTTCCTTGACCGACAATACTGGCTACGATTAAACAAATCAATATTACAGCTGCTGGAGGTGCATAAGGAAGAATTTTTGAAGCTATTTTTGGGGAGTATCTGTTAATCAATACCCCGATTAAAATGGGTAGTAAGACAACTTTTAGCGTACTGTAAAATAGTCCGATTGCGGGAATATTAAGAGTGCTTCCAGATAATTGTAGAGTCAAAAATGGTGTCATAACGATGGCAGCTAATGTTGAACAGGCTGTCATGCATACCGATAAGGCAATCTCTCCTTTTGCCAAATAGGCAATCACATTAGAAGCCGTTCCTCCAGGACAAGAGGCAACCAAAACCATCCCAACGGCAAATAGAGGGGGGAGTTGAAAAAGTTGAGCCAAACTCCAGCCCAATAGGGGCATCAAAATAAATTGCAGACCCAAGCCTAGAAAAACCCATTTCGGGTGGCGAATGACTTTTACAAAGTCCGTTCCCTTGAGTGTGAGTCCCATCCCTAACATGATACCTCCCAAACCCAAGGTTATCAAAGAACCTTGAAACCAAGTAAAAATCGGTGGATGAACTAACCCAAGCAGTGCAGAGAGAGTCACTATCCAAGGAAAAGCAGAGGTTATTTTATGCAACATCCAAGATAATAGAATTTAAATTAGTTCATTAAAGTAAGTGTTTTTTATATCTTGTTGAGATAAATAATTAATATGTCTCGCTTTTACTTTCTAAATCTCGTATTCGTTTGCTCCTTTCTATTCATTTTAGGTTGTTCTCAACCGATATCTAATCCACAAAACACGTTTAGTTTACTTCCTTCAGTTGCAGAACAAAACTTCAAAGTGGAGGATTCCAAGATTGATGTAAATACATTAAAAAATGCCTATAGTCCAACGGGAGACGCCCTCCCCATACTTTATGGAATGACAAAACAATTCCAACTTTCAGATCAGCCTGAGGATACACAACTTGAATTCAGTATTCAAGAGGGCGAATCACAGTCTTCAGAATCCTATAGACTTGAAATCACTAATGAAAAAATAATTATTCAAGCTCAAGGCCAGCCTGGTTTGTTATACGGCTTTATAACTTTAAACCAATTGCTTGAAGATGCAATTGCTCAAGATACTCCATTGCCACTTTTGGAGATCAATGATGCCCCCAAAATAGCCTTTCGTCCAATTCAGATTGATGTGAAACACCATTTGGAGAAAAAGTCCTATTACTACAATTTACTGGATGAGTTGGCTCAGTTAAAAATCAATGGAATCATACTCGAAATTGAGGACAAACTTCAATATAAAAGAAGACCAGAAATAGGTTCTGCTGATGCACTTTCCATCGATGAATGGAGGGCTATCAGTGATTATGCTATTGCAAGAAATATTAAAATAAGCCCTTTAGTACAAGGGCTGGGTCATGCTTCGTTTGTATTAAAGCACGAAAAAAACAAACACTTGAGAGACGACCCTGAAAGCGATTGGGCGTTTAATCCACTAGACCCTGAGACCTATGAAGTACAATTTGATTTGTATCTAGATGCCATGGAAGCATTTCCCCATGGGAAGTATTTACACGTAGGAGGAGACGAGGTTCAAACTACAGGTAGAGAAAGTGGGAAAAGCGCTTTAGAGTTAAATTTAATTTGGTTAAATAAAGTGACCTCTTTTGCAGCGGAACACGATCGAACACCAATCTTTTGGGATGATATGCCACTAAAGCAGGCAGGGTTGATGCGACCTATTTACGACGCCAAAATGCCAAAAGCAACAGTAGATTCAATTTGGCAAGCAAACGAGCCTAAGCTGAATCGTTTTATCGAACAATTTCCCAAAAATTGCGTCTATATGCGTTGGAATTATCACATGGCTGAATCCTACGGAAACGGTAAAGCCATGGATTGGTTTTCATCTAACGGATTTCAGGTCATGGGAGCTACTGCAGGACAGACAAGATGGACTTTAATGCCCCAAAGAGAAAGTAATATCGATCAGATTCGGATTTTTGCAGAGCAGTCCATTAACAGAAATTACAAAGGCTTATTGCTTACCCTTTGGGACGATGATTCTCCTCATTTTGAGTTGTACAAAAGAGGAATTAATGCCTTTGCCGAATTTAGTTGGGGTGGATTAAAACGTTCTAAAGAGGAGTTTAAAAAAGCCTATCGGCACCGTAAGTTTGGTCCTCGTTTTCAATCGGAAGACTATGCCTTTATCGATGCACTTGACAAACCTGTTGGTGTTTGGACCAATCTTTTAGTTGAGGAGGGCATCCACAGAAACTCGTTAAACCAACGAGAAAATCCAATTGAAGAGCATATAATTGACTTACCGGATTTTGACAAAAAAGGTGCATGGTCAGAAAAATATGCGGAACGTCTTGCCAAATTAGAAGCTCAACGAGAAATAGTAGAAGAAGTTCAAAACACTTTACAGCAAATTCAAACTGAGGGAACCAAAGCGGACTTCAATCTGAAGGTTTACGATCAAGTGGGAAATCTAGTGGATTACAATTTCAGATTGATGCAAACCTTAAATGTTTTTGATGTTGCTCAAACGGATACTGAAGAAGCAGCTGCCCTAGAAACATTAAACGAGATGAAAGCAGAGTTTAATCAAGTTAGAGCAAAGTTTGAAGAAGTCTACAGTCAAACACGTATATTGAATAAACCCGAAGGTTATATACTCGATCAAGATCATCATCGTCATCCAGCAAACCAGACGGTCAACTTTGATTGGCAATTTACCTCAGAATTAATGCTACTTCAAAAGATAGATAAGCATTTTAAAACCCGATCTATTTTGATGGAAGGCACAAAAACACGAATGAAATAAACGCATTTTCAGCCAGTTATAAAAAATTTTAGAGAAATTCGCATTTTTAATAGTAATACTATTATATTTGCAATCTTAATGGAAGAAACACAAATTCATATTGCGACTGATTCCTTTCTTTTTTGTAAAGATCCAGAGTCTTCAGACTTAGGAAGAAGAATAGTGGAATACGGCATTGAGATGATACACGAGTTAGGTTATGAAGCTTTTACTTTTAAAAAGCTAGGGAGTAGAATTAACTCTAATGAAAGTTCCATTTACAGATATTTTGAAAGCAAACACTCCTTTCTAGTTTACCTCGTCAATTGGTATTGGAGTTGGATTGAGCACAAATTAGTCTTTGCAACGGCCAATATCGAAAGTGAAGAAGAAAAGCTTGAAAAGGCCATACAACTTCTCACTGAAGAGGTTAAAGAGGATAATAATTTTACTTTTATCAATGAGGTAACACTCAATAAAATTATAATAGCTGAATCTTCTAAAGCCTATCATACAAAAGAGGTTGAAAAAGAAAACAAAAAAGGATTTTACAAAACTTATACACGCGTAGTAGATCGCGTAACTGAATTTGTGCTGGGAGTTAATCCCAACTTTAAATACCCTCACATGCTGATTTCCACCATTATAGAAGGAGCTCATCATCAGCGTTACTTCTCAAAGCATTTACCTGCATTGACAGACTGCGAGGAAGGAAAAAACAACATTGTTGAATTTTACCAAAAACTAGTCACGGACACTATAAAAAGATGAAACTTCAAAGAATTTTATCGAATTATATAGTGAAGTACCTTTTTGTGATTGGGGTGTTAACATCGCTTACACTTTCAACAACACTAGATTCTTTATCCTTATTAAGTGAAAATTCATACAAATTGGTCAATATTGATTTTCAAGAAGACAGCGAGGAGGAACAAGAGGAGAAGAGAGAAGTTGATGACATTAAAATTCAGCATCAGTTTTTGACTGAAAACCGACAGTCATACTTAGAAAAGTTCAATTCATTACATGCGGCTGTAGATATTTACAGTAATTCAATTATCGAGATTCACATACCTCCCCCTGAAAAGTTCAGTACGCTCTCGTAAGGAATCACTTTCCTTAAATATTACTCACACTATATTAAATAATCAAACAGTATGACCGATTGAGGTCGTCAAAAGAAATATATGAAAAATTCAAATTTATTATCAAACTTAAAACAAGATTTACCTGCAAGTATTGTAGTTTTCTTTGTAGCACTTCCTCTGTGCTTAGGTATTGCACTAGCTAGTGGAGCTCCACTTTTTTCTGGGTTAATTGCAGGAATTATCGGGGGGATTGTTGTAGGTGCACTCAGTGGTTCTCAAGTTGGAGTTAGCGGTCCAGCAGCAGGACTTGCAGCGATTGTACTTACTGCAATTGGAAGCTTAGGAGGTTTTGAAAATTTCCTTCTAGCTGTTGTATTAGGAGGGATTATCCAGTTATTATTTGGAGTTCTCAGAGCAGGAATCATTGGTTATTATTTTCCCTCTTCTGTGATTAAAGGAATGC
>JAYPMN010000034.1:0-10439 GCA_038129925.1 Flavobacteriaceae bacterium | reverse complement strand
TTTTCATTTTTGGCATGACTCCTCTTTTTATTTTTTCTTTGGAGCGATAAAGATGATCATCTTTTTCCCTTCCAAAACTGGCATTTGTTCTACTTTTCCTAACTCTTCTAAATCTTGTGCTAAACGCAGCAACAGGATTTGACCTTTTTCTTTAAATACGATCGAACGACCTTTGAAAAATACGAAGGCTTTTAACTTAGCACCTTCTTTGAGAAACTTTTCTGCGTGTTTCTTTTTGAATTCGTAGTCGTGTTCGTCTGTGTTGGGCCCAAAGCGAATTTCTTTGATTACGATTTTACTCGTTTTTGCTTTGAGTGCCTTTTCACGTTTTTTTTGCTCGTATAAAAACTTTTTATATTCTAAGATTTTACAAACTGGAGGCGAAGCTTTCGGTGATATTTCGACCAGGTCTAGTCCGAGCTCTTCAGCTAAGGACAACGCTTTTCTGAGTGGATATACTCCTACTACCACATTATCACCTACAAGTCTGACCTCTTGAGCAGTAATCTTTTGATTAATGCGGTGGGGGTCAACTTTAATTACCCTTCCTGGGCGGTTCGTTCTTCGTCTACGTATTGCTATGTCTTCTTATTTTAAATTATACTTCAAAGGTAGCATGGCTACTTTTTATCTCACTATTTAACTTGTCAACTACTTCTCCCAAACTAAAACTACCTAAATCGCCTTCTGAATGTTTGCGTAAAGATACATTGTCTTCTGTAGCTTCTTTTTCTCCAAGGATGATCATATAAGGAACTTTTGTCATTTCAGATTCTCGAATCTTTTTCCCACTGGTCTCGTTTCGATCATCTAAGAGGGCGCGAATTTCGTGATTTTCCAAGAAATTTAAAACTTTTTGAGCGTAATTTTTGTGTTTTTCACTTACGCACAAGATATTTACTTGATTTGGCATCAACCAAAGGGGGAAGTTTCCACCAGTATGTTCCAGCAAAATAGCGACAAAACGCTCCATGCTTCCAAAAGGTGCACGGTGAATCATGACCGGTCTGTGGAGCTCGTTATCACTGCCTTTATACTGCAATTCAAAGCGTTCAGGTAGGTTGTAGTCCACTTGTATAGTCCCCAATTGCCACTGGCGGCCCAGGGCATCTTTGACCATAAAATCCAATTTTGGTCCGTAAAAAGCGGCTTCACCCGTTTCGATGACATAGTCCAGATTTTTTTCTTTGGTTGCATTCAAAATAGCGGCCTCAGCCAGTTCCCAGTTTTCGGTTGATCCGATGTATTTTTCTGGTTTTTCAGGATTTCGGAGGGAAACTTGAGCCGTAAAATCTTCAAAGCCTAATGAACTAAAGACATAAAGTACTAAATCGATGACTTTTTTAAATTCTTCATCCAATTGTTCAGGCATACAGAAAATATGAGCATCGTCTTGGGTAAATCCTCGAACACGCGTCAATCCGTGCAATTCTCCACTTTGCTCATAGCGGTATACTGTTCCAAATTCAGCATAGCGTTTTGGAAGGTCTCGGTAACTCCAGGGTTTGGCATTGTATATCTCACAGTGGTGTGGGCAATTCATGGGTTTTAATAAAAACTCTTCACCTTCCGCAGGAGTTTGGATGGGTTGAAAACTATCTGCACCGTATTTTTCGTAATGTCCAGAGGTCATATAGAGTTCTTTATTTCCGATATGGGGAGAAATGACTTGTTCGTAACCGGCTTTAGCTTGTGCTTTTTTAAGAAAATTCTCCAGACGATCTCTTAGTGCAGCACCTTTGGGCAGCCAAAGCGGTAAGCCTTGTCCCACCTTTTGAGAAAAGGTAAATAAATCCAACTCTTTACCCAGTTTACGATGATCTCGTTTTTTGGCTTCTTCAATCCTTTGGAGGTATTCCGTTAGCTCTTTTTGTTTGGGAAAAGAAATTCCGTAAATCCGAGTCAGTTGTTCTTTTTTCTCATCTCCACGCCAATAGGCACCGGCTATGTTGGTCAGTTTGATAGCTTTGATGAAGCCTGTTTGAGGAATATGTCCCCCGCGACAGAGGTCAGTGAAGTCAGCATGATCGCAAAAAGTAATGGTACCGTCTTCCAGGTTCTCTATCAGCTCTACCTTGTAGGGGTTGTTTTCTTTTTGGTAGTAGGCGAGGGCTTCTGCTTTGGAACTGGAGCGCATTTTAAACTCAAACTTTTGACGGGCAAACTCCAACATTTTCTTTTCAATGGCGATTAGGTCATTTTCAGTCAGGCTGTGTTCTCCAAAATCTGCATCGTAATAAAAACCGTTTTCGATTGCAGGGCCTATGGTGAGTTTACAGTCTGGATAAAGCGCCAATAGTGCTTGTGCAAGAAGGTGAGCTGAGGAATGCCAAAAGGCGGTTTTTCCCTCTTTATCGTTCCAAGTAAAGAGCTGAATCTCACCATCTTCTCGAAGTGGGGTAGAAGCCTCTACGGTTTGCTTGTTGAATTTGGCAGAGAGGACATTACGTGCCAGTCCTTCGCTGATGCTTTGGGCAACCTCAAAAGGCGTAGTGCCCTCTGGATAAGTGCGTAAAGACTGATCTGGAAAACGAATTTCAATCATATTTCGATTCAATGATGCGCAAAGATAAGCGGTCTGCTGCTAGCACGCAATCGATTCTTTAAAGTTTTGTTTTGCGTTCGCCTAAAAGTCCATTGACCAAGGTTTTGATGCCAATAAAACCGTAATAGAGGGCAGTCATTAGGAAAAGAATTCCTAATATCAATACTGGAACATAAAGGGGATGCTCCTTGTTTTTAAACGCCTGGTGAACAATTACCGGACCGATAAAACAACAGAGCAAGCACAAGCTCATCTTTTTCAATCCTTTGATTAATAAGGGTGGGTTCATCGTCTCTCTTTCTCAATCAAAGATAGGAAAGTGGTATAGAATATAGGACCTGTTTTTTGTCTGGTTAAAAATTTACTTAACCTTATAAACTAATTTCATGGTAATGGAGGCAGTTTTATCTTTGGAGCTGGTATTAAAAGTGCTTCCCCAGGAATGAGCTGTAGGCTAGTCACTTGGGGTAATGATCATTGGGTTATTCCCAAATATATAAAAGCTGGATAAAAAAACTAAGCTTTTTGGTAGGCGCTTATCGCAGCACGGACGTTATGATGTTGTTTTAGTAAGTCTTGGGCGACACTTATGGGTACTTGAAGTTCATCCATTACCATACGTTCTGCCCGGCCTACGAGTTTATCGTTGGAGAGTTGCATATCCACCATTTTATTTCCTTTGACATGTCCCAGTTGGATCATAGTAGCGGTAGTGATCATATTGAGAATCAGCTTTTGAGCCGTTCCAGCCTTCATACGAGAGCTTCCAGTTAAAAATTCAGGTCCAACGATGACTTCAATAGGAAAGTCGCTTACAGCGGCTAGGGGAGCGTCCTTATTGCAAGCGATACAGGCTGTTGGAATTCCGTGTTGTTGGCAGAGGTCGAGTCCACTCACTACATAGGGGGTAGTCCCCGAAGCGGCAATACCTACGACGATATCTTTGGAGGAGACTTGGCGCTCGTTTAAATCTTTCCATGCTTGTTGGGTGTCGTCTTCCGCTTTTTCAATCGAATTTCGAAGGGCTTGATCGCCACCTGCGATAAGTCCAATCACTTTTTCAGGGGGCGTACCAAAGGTAGGGGGACATTCTGAGGCATCCAATACGCCAAGCCGACCACTGGTACCGGCGCCGATATAAAATAGTCGCCCCCCGTCTTGAAGTTGTTCTTCGACTTTAGCGATTAATTGTTCTACTTGTGGGAGTACTTTTCCCACGGCCTGAACCGCATTTTGATCTTCTTGATGCATGCCTTGCAGGAGTTCGGCTATGCTTTTTTGTTCTAAATCGTTGTGGTGTGAATCTGCTTCTGTGATTTTGTTAAATGCCATAGCATAAAGATATAAAAATGGTTGGTAATCTGACTCTATAATAACGAGTGTAAAACAAAAAAACCTCACTGTCCAAGAGGGTGAGGTTGGTGTATTCGCTTAGTTCGTACTTAGGACTTTAGTTTGGCTTCTAAATTCTTTTTTAAAGCACTTAAAAACTTTTGCGTCGTCAAGTAGTCTGAGCTTTTCATTTCGTCGCCATGGATGAGTATGGCCAAATCTTTGGTCATTTTTCCACCTTCTACGGTTTCTACACAAACTTCTTCGAGTTTGGTGCAAAAATCGATCAACTCTTGATTGTGGTCCAATTTTCCTCGGTGAGTCAACCCTCTAGTCCATGCAAAAATGGAGGCGATAGGGTTGGTTGAGGTTTCTTTGCCTTGCTGGTACTGACGGTAGTGACGGGTCACTGTTCCGTGGGCTGCTTCTGCTTCCATGGTCTTACCATCAGGAGTCACCAGGGTAGAGGTCATCAGTCCTAAAGAACCAAAACCTTGAGCTACAGTATCCGATTGTACGTCACCGTCGTAATTTTTACACGCCCATACAAAACCACCGTTCCACTTCATGGCGGCTGCAACCATATCGTCAATCAAACGATGTTCGTAAGTAATGCCTGCTTTTTGGAATTCACTTTTGAATTCATTGTCAAAAACCTCTTGAAAAATGTCTTTAAAACGACCGTCATAGGCTTTTAGGATGGTATTTTTTGTGGAAAGGTATAAAGGCCAGCCTTTGTCTAAGGCACGGTTCATACAAGAACGGGCAAAGCCGTAAATGGAAGAATCGATATTGTACATGGACATGGCAACGCCGTTTTCCTGGAAATGGTAAACTTCCCAAGTTTTTGGAGTCCCTCCGTCGTCAGGAGTAAAAGTCATGGTGAGTTTCCCCTTTCCTTCAGTTACTGTATCAGCAGCTTTGTATTGATCTCCAAAGGCATGACGACCAATACAGATTGGTTTGGTCCAACCCTGTACATAACGGGGAACGTTACTCATGATGATGGGTTCTCTAAATACAGTTCCCCCTACGATATTGCGGATAGTTCCGTTAGGAGAGCGCCACATATTGGAAAGGTTGAATTCTTTTACACGATCTTCATCTGGAGTGATGGTCGCACATTTGATTCCAACATTGTGTTCTTTGATAGCGTTTGCTGCTTGTATGGTAATTTTATCTTCTGTAGAGTCTCTTGAAGTGACAGATAAATCAAAATATTTGATATCGAGATCTAAATACGGAAGAATCAATTGATCCTTGATGAATTTCCATATGATTCGAGTCATTTCATCCCCGTCCATTTCTACTACGGGGTTTGCTACTTTAATTTTTGACATGAGTTTAAATTTTGATTTCGCTTGCAAATATAAGTGCTAGCTTTTATTTTTAGGTTAAAAAGGGTATAAAAAAACCGCCACATGGGCGGTTTTTAAGTCTGTTCTAAGCCTCTTTAATCCGCGCTTTTTTGCCTCTTAAATTTTTGAAGTAGTAAATACGAGAACGGCGTACTTTACCTTTTTTGTTGATTTCGATTTTCTCCAATCCAGGCATGTTGACTGGAAAAATACGTTCCACCCCAACTGTCCCTGACATCTTGCGGATGGTAAACGTTTTAGCTAGGCCTTGACCTTTGATTTGTATCACAACCCCTTTAAAGAACTGTGTACGCACTTTATTTCCTTCTCGGATTTGGTAATAAACGGTTATAGTATCACCGGTTCCAAATTCTGGGAAATCTTTTTTCTCGATGAATTCGTTTTGAACGAAATTGAGTAAAGCTTCCATCTGATAATTTATTTAGTTTTAAAAGTCAACATACACGATTATCGTCAGTGGTTGATCTTTAGTGGTGCAAAATTAAACTTATTTTTTTGAGTATACAATACCCACACTAATTTTCTAGGTCCTTCGTTGAGCTGTTCATTTCAAGAGGTTGGGACGAAGTTTTTTGGTGCGCTCCAATGCTTGTTCTTCCCTCCAAGCCTCTACTTTAGGGGTGTTTCCAGAAGTCAGTATATCAGGAACTTCCCAGCCGTTGTAGCTGGCCGGTCGGGTATAGATCGGCGGTGCCAAAAGACCGTCTTGAAAACTGTCAGTCAAGGCAGAGGACTCGTCTCCTAAAACACCAGGAATAAGTCGGATAATGCTGTCGCAAAAAACTGCAGCGGCGAGTTCTCCTCCAGACAGCACAAAATCACCGATGGAAATTTCATGTGTGATTAGGTGGTCTCTTACCCGATGATCTACCCCCTTGTAATGACCGCAGAGTAAAATGATGTTCTCAAGAGTAGAAAATCGGTTGGCATTTTGTTGGTTAAGCATTTCGCCGTCAGGGGTAAGGTAGGTCACGGCATCGTAGTCCCTTTCTTTTTTTAAAGCACGTATACACTTATCAATGGGTTCAACCATCATTACCATACCGGCGCCCCCGCCAAAAGGATAGTCATCCACCTGCTTTTGTTTGTTTTGACTATAGTCTCTTAGATTGTGAAAATGTACTGAGGCCTTTCCAGATTGAATCGCGCGTTTGAGTATGGAAGCTTCAAATGGACTTTGTAAAAGTTCGGGAAAAAGGGTAAGTATGTCGATACGCATAGTAAAAGATTGAAGCGTAAAAATAAACAAAGTCGAAGTACCACTACGACTTTGTTATTAAAAGCTTGTTTTTTTATCGGTTTAGTATTGTAGCAACAGCATCTTCTTTTCTCCAGAAGGGCTGAGCAGTAGCAAATCCTCAACCTCAGAAGCTTCGATTCCTTTGATGTCTGATAAATCATCTACTTCTTTACCGTTAACTTCAAGTATGACGTAACCGTTGTCTATTCCTCTTTGATAAAGTCTTCGACTGTTCATATTGGAGATGTATAGTCCGTGATCTGTACCGTATGTCTTTTTTTGTTCTTCAGTCATGGGGCGTACTTCCATAAAATAGAAAATAGCTCGATTGATTTTCTCCAGACGGACAGAAACTTTGTTTTGTTTTCCATCTCTTTTGTAAACCACACTTACTTTTTCTCCAGGACGTTTGCTGGCGAGGTAACCCGATAAATCGGCGAATTCATTAATTTTGATTCCATCTACGCTCTTGATGATGTCGTTGGCTTGAAGTCCGGCGAGATCTGCGCCCAGCCCTTTTTCTAAATCAGTAATGTAGAATCCTTCGGTGTCGTCAACTTCAAAACGAGCGGCAAGCTGCGCGTCTAGTGCTTGTCCCATTACTCCCAATAAACCGCGCTGGACATCACCGTATTCAATGATGTCTTCAAAAACTTTACGAGCCACATTACTAGGTATAGCAAAAGAATAGCCCACATAGCCTCCATTCATGGAAGAAATGGCGGTATTGATTCCGATAAGCTCACCGTTGGTATTGACTAAAGCTCCACCGCTATTTCCTCTGTTTACCGCTGCGTCAGTTTGGATATAGGATTCGTTTTTACGATCTCTTTTGTTCAAATCGCGTGACTTGGCGCTAATGATTCCAGCGGTAACTGTAGAGTTAAGATTAAAGGGATTCCCCACAGCCAATACCCATTCACCAATACGTGTTGCGTCCGAGTTTCCAAAATAGACATAAGGAAGATTTTCGTCAGCTTTGATTTTTAATATAGCAATATCCGTATCAGGATCTGTACCGATCACTTTGGCGTCATAGGTTTTGTTGTCGTTGGTTGTTATTTCAATAGCGCTGTTGTTTTCAATGACATGATAATTTGTAATGATATAGCCGTCTGGTGAAACAATGACCCCAGATCCGGTCCCTATTCGTTCAGGCAAGTCCTCGTCGCCATACCAATAGCGGTAAATGGAAGGAAGATTGTCATCTGCGATACTTGTATTCTTAACATGCACTACTGCATTGACTGTCTTTTCAGCAACAGAGGTAAAGTCGGTTGCCTCAGCTGCATAGCCGTTGGTATTAAAGGTGTAGTTAGTAGGGATCAGTGTAGGAGTTTGCTCTAGCTGAGCGTTGTTGTTTTCTCTAGTTTGAAAAAACTGATCATAAATAAAAATACTGCAAAAAGCACTCAAAAGTGCAATACTTAAAGTTCTGAAAAAAGATTTCATAGGTTTAAATTTTTTAACAAAATTATTCATTTTTTAGAAAAGTAAAATTCCTTTAACGCCTCTTTAACACCCTCAAAATTAATTATCTTTGACCGATGACAATTCAATTTGACAAATATCAAGGTGCTGGAAACGATTTTGTAATATTAGATAATAGACAGGGAAAATACAATATCTTGACCACAGCCCAAATTGCTTTTATTTGTGACCGTCACAAAGGGATTGGAGCAGACGGATTGATACTGATTAATTCCGACTCAACTGTTGATTTTGAGATGCAATATTTTAATTCTGACGGCAATGAAAGTACTCTTTGTGGAAACGGCGGACGCTGTGCTGTAGCCTTTGCTCACGATAAAAATATCATCAATAATACCACAAAATTCAATGCTGTAGATGGTATTCATTCAGCTATTTACGACAATGCAATGCAAGTTAAACTTGAAATGCAAGATGTCACTAAATTTTCGAAAGTAGGGTCTGCTTTGGTACTGGATACAGGCTCTCCTCACTACATTCAACTGGTCGAAGATGTTCAGGCGGTAAACATTCAAAAAGAGGGTGCCGCTATTCGTTTTTCTGATCCTTTTTTACCACGTGGAATCAACATTAATTTTGTTGAGAAAGATGATCCTACGCACTATAAAATTCGAACTTACGAAAGAGGTGTTGAGGGGGAAACGTTAGCTTGTGGAACTGGAACAGTTGCAGCTGCTTTAGCCATGCATTACAACAGTGAGTCGGCAAACGCCACTGTGCTTCATTTTAAAGCTTTGGGCGGTAATTTGACAGTTTCTTTCGAAGTGAGTAATGGAAATTATCATTCCATTTTTTTGACTGGACCTGCGGTATTTGTTTTTTCAGGGAGTATAGACATATGAACTTAGAGGGACTTCATTTGCGTGCTTTGGAACCTGATGACCTTGCGGTTTTAGAACAGGTAGAAAATGATACGGTATATTGGAGCTATTCTAACCAAACTGAGCCATTTTCACTTTATACTCTCAAACAATATATCACCCAGCAAAGTCAAGATATTTTTGAAGTGCGACAAAAACGCTTTGTGATTTCAGATGCACAAAAGAGCGTATTGGGTTTTATCGATTT
Source organism: Flavobacteriaceae bacterium (assembly GCA_038129925.1). Lineage (GTDB taxonomy): Bacteria > Bacteroidota > Bacteroidia > Flavobacteriales > Flavobacteriaceae > MS024-2A. The sequence goes on along the minus strand of JAYPMN010000034.1, from coordinate 1,384 downwards.
ATTTGATTTTGAGCCCATACATCGTAGAGCAGGAGTTGGAATATTTGTTTTAAATGCATACAGAACTAAGGGCGTCGCAACTAAAGCGTTGCAATTGATACACACTTATGTTAAGGAACATTTAAATCTAAAAAATTTATATGCCAATATATCAATGGAAAACAGCAGTAGTATCAAATTATTTGCTGGTGCAGGCTATGTAGAGATTGGGATAAAAAAAGACTGGAACTTTTATCAGGGTTGCTTTCACGATGAATTGCTTTATCAAATACGTTTATAAATATGTACAAGAGAAAATTACTTGTCGCGATTAGCCTGATTGGAGTGCTCCTAGGCGTTTACTTTGTAATTAATTTTTACCAGATCTTTTTTTGGAGTAATACTGCATTTAACAATGAAGCCTCTTATATTTTTATCGATAGAGACGATACCATTGACTCACTTGAGGCACAGCTTTTACCACTATTGAAGTCTATGGATCGTTTTTTTCTTGCTGCAGAAAAGAAGGGATATGATACTCGTGTACGTCCAGGGAAATACAAACTAGTCCCTAAGATGGGAAATAATGAGTTGATTAATGTATTGCGTTCTCAAAAACAAACGGTATCTGTAGTATTTAACAATCAAGAACGATTAGAAGATTTAGCAGTGCGTATAGCAGCCCAAATTGAACCGGATGCAGATGAGTTGCTACAGGCTTTTTACGATGATGAATTTTTAGAATCCAATGGGTTTACTAGAGAAAATGCATTGAGTATGTATTTGCCCAATTCTTACAATGCCTTTTGGGATGCAACCCCTCAAGACTTTAGAGCGATGATGCTAAATAACTACAAGCGCTTTTGGAATAAGAGGCGTTTGGGCCAAGCCAAAAAACTAGGCTTAAGTCCACAAGAGGTGTATGTTTTAGCTTCCATAGTTCACAAAGAATCTGTAAAAAAGGAAGAACTGCCACGAATTGCGGGCTTGTACCTCAATCGTTTGAGAAAGCGAATGAGATTACAAGCAGACCCCAGTGTCATTTTTGCATTGAAAAGGGCCTCTGGAGATTTTGAGCAAGAGATCAAAAGGGTGCTTTACAGGGACCTTAAGTTGAATTCTCCATATAACACCTACAAATCCAACGGGCTTCCACCAGGACCCATTTCTATGCCTGATCTTTCAGCCATAGAAGCGGTACTGAAACCTGAACAGCACGACTATTTGTATTTTGTTGCTTCACCAAGTAAGCCAGGCTATCATTTATTTGCCAAAACTTTGACTCAGCACAAAAGCAATAAAAAAGAATATGTTAACTGGATCAACAAACAGCAAATTTATCGCTAAAACCCCCCTTCAATAATAAATATACAGGGGCGTTTTTGAATGTCAGGGTGTTGGTTTT
>JAYPMN010000033.1:1583-10550 GCA_038129925.1 Flavobacteriaceae bacterium | reverse complement strand
GGTAATTTTACCATCACTGTAGCGGATGAAAATTCAACTTTAGTATTTTCTTATATTGGATTTATTACACAAGAAATAGATGCAGATTCTGATTCCTATAACATAACTATGGTCTCGGGCGCAGATGAACTTCAAGAAGTTGTTGTTACAGGGTATGGTACACAAAGAAAAGCAACTCTCACAGGTTCAGTAGCTTCAATTGGTGGTGAAGCTCTTGAAAAATCTTCTTCACCTAACTTAGGTACTGCACTTGCCGGAAAAGTTGCTGGTGTTTTTATTGACGCCTCTAATGGTGCTCCCGGAGCAGATACACCTGCCATACGTATTAGGGGAACAAATACTTTTAACAACTCATCAGCACTTGTTGTGATAGACGGTATTCCTGACAGAGCTGGTGGACTTGCTAGAATTAACCCCGCTGACATAGAAAGCATTTCAGTACTTAAAGACGCCTCAGCGGCAATTTATGGAGCACGTGCAGCAAACGGAGTAATACTTGTAACAACAAAAACTGGTAAAAAAGGAGATGCCAAAGTAAAGATTACTTCAAATTATGGATGGCAAAACTTTACGGTATTACCTAACATGTTGAGAGGTGAAGAATATATGGATTTAGTAAATCTTCTTAATGTTTATAAATTACCCGTTGGAGAATGGGCTGCTGCAAATGCGGTAAGGGGACAACCTTTTACAAGACCTAATGGAGAGGTTTTAAATCCAACATATAGTTCTGATAGAATACAAAACACCGCTGCGGGTGATGATTTGTGGGCTTACCCTAACACAGATTGGATGGAAGCGGTTACAAGAAAAAATGCACCAACCACAAGACAAAATGTTCAAGTAACTGGGGGAGACGATAATGTTTCTTATTTAGCCTCAGCTGGTTACTTAAGACAAGATGTGAATTTTAAAGGAGCGCCCAAAGGATTTACACAATATGATTTTCGATTAAATCTAAACGCTAAAATTAATGATTTTATTGACGTAGACTTAGGTCTTTATTCTCGTCAAGAAGAAAATTACACTGCAACTGAAAGGCCAGCTTTTGCTTTTAATGCAATACAAAGACAATATCCTTGGTTTCCTGCCTATTGGCCTACAGGAGAGTTTGGACCTGATATTGAAAATGGTAACAACCCAGCGATTCGTGCTACCGATGAACCTGGTTATAATGATAGCAGCACAAACTTTGTTCAAAGTAACATTGGTATAAACTTTAAAGTTCCTGGCGTTGAGGGGCTTTTACTTCGTGGAAATGTAGCTTATGATAAAATGAATTTTGATCAAAAATTATGGCAGCGCCCATGGCAGTTATATACTTGGGATGGTGTTAATAGAGACTCCTCAGGTTTAACTGCAGCTGATCGAGGTCCTGGAGATCCAAGCTTACAGCAAGATCATACAACTAGGACAGATATTACTGCCATATTCAATGCTTCTTATGAAAAAGATTTCGGTGATAATTACTTTAAAATTTTGGGAGGTATTACACGTGAAGAAACTGAAATAAGTTTTATGAGAGCATTTAAACGATACTTCCTTTCAAATGATTTGGACCAACTTAGTTTTGGCGGGCAAGACGGGCAGTTTAGTCAAGGAACAGGAAGCCAAATAGCACGTATTCACTACTATGGTCGTTTAAACTATAACTATAAAGAAAAATATCTTATAGAAGGTGTTGTTACTTATGACGGCTCATACACATTCCCAGAAGCCACCCGATATGGAGTCTTTCCTGGAATATCTGCTGGTTGGGTTCTGTCTGAAGAAAGTTTTTTTGATTCTATTGGATTTTTAGATTACGCAAAACTTAGAGGCTCTTGGGGACAATTAGGTAATGACAATGTTGCACCATTTCAATTCTTAGCGTCATACGGATTTTCTGCAACAAGTTTAGGAGATGTCTTTACTACAGCTTATGAAACAAAAGTTCCTAACCCAAATATTACTTGGGAGACGCAGACTTCATCAAATATTGGTATTGATTTAAAAGCTGTTAATAATAGATTGTCTATAGGATTTGAATATTTTCGAAATTTAAGAGAGGATATCTTGACCCTGCCAAACAAAACACTCCCTGCATATAGTGGTATAGTTCCACCAGCACAGAATATAGGTGAGTTTGAAAATAAAGGGATTGAAATTACAGCTGGATTTAATGGTGAAACTAATTCAGGGTTTACCTATAATTTCCTTTTCAATGTAATGGATTCTAACAACAAATTATTATTTGTTGACGAACCAGATTTGGCAGATCGCCCATGGCAGAGAGAAACTGGAGGTGAAATCGGAAGACCACTTCGTTATGAATTTACCGGAGTATTCCGTTCTCAAGCAGAAATCGATGCTGAAACCTTAGACTATAGTGCAATTGCACCCCTCTTAAAGCCTGGTGATGCCAGAGTTGCTGATATTGATGGAGATGGTAGAATTACCCCAGCTGATAAAACCCGTGTAGGTGGAAGTACATTTGCTGATACCCAGTTTGGTTTCAATACTGCGATGACCTATAAAAACTTTGATTTTAATATGTATTGGAATGGAGCTTTGGGTGGTTATAGTGTTTATGAGTGGTCATTTATGTCAGGAACTCTTGCCAATGTTCAGCGTGAAATTAGAGATCGTGCATGGTCACTGGATAATCCAGATGCACCTGCCCCGAGATTAGCAGACCGCGGTGACCAATGGTATTCAAACCAAACTGATTACGCTTTAATTACTCGTGACTTTTTCCGTCTCAAAACTTTAGAATTAGGTTACAGTTTTGATGACACAATAACTAGTAAAATAAAAGCAGATAGTATTAGACTTTCTGTAACAGGTACAAACCTTGTTACAATAACTGATTTCCCTTTTGATCCAGAAGTTGTTCAGAACGGATTAAATGTTTCAAACACTAGAGCTGCTAGTGGAGGAAATACAAGTAATGGTGGGTCATATCCACTACTTAAATCAATAATAACCGGAATACAAATAACCTTTTAATTATAAACATGAGAAAAATGAAGAAGACTATTTTAAAATTTGCTGTAGGATTTATGTTTGTTTCGGCGCTAATAAGTTGCCAAGATGATTTTTTAAGCACAACTCCATTAAGCGAAATTGCGGAGTCTAACGTGTGGTCTTCAGCTAAATTAGCTGAAGCGGCTGTACTTGACTTGTATCAAGGAACATGGGCGGGGACTCTGACTCGTGAGGAAACTACTGATGCCTTTACTGACCAGGCTGTATTTACACATCCAGGCCGTGGAGTAGATGGCTACACTGAAGCAAAAATGAACCCTTCAGGTGGTTATATGGATATGCAATGGTTTAGTTGGACACAAATTTATCCATTTATTCGTAGTGCAAATATTGCGATACAAAAACTAACTGATAATGAAGGCGGATTAGATGCTGGTCTAACTAGGAGACTACTTGGAGAAGCTTACTTTATGCGTGGTTATTTCTTTACTCAACTAATGAGACAGTATGGTGGAATTGTACTTTTGACAGAACCTCTTACTCTAGAAAGTGAAGCTGAGAATCCAAGATCCAGTTTTGAAGCCACCATCAACCAGATTATTTCTGATGTGGATCAGGCTATATCATTGTTGGCAGACGCACCTCAAGACAAAGCAAGAGCTCACAAAATTACAGCTCTTGCGTTAAAATCTAGGGTATTAACGCACGCAGCAAGTGATTTATACGAGCCATCTAAAGTAGGTGGTGTTTCTACACTTGCCTCTTATGGCAATAAAGAGCTTGTTGGATATACAAGTGGTTCTCAAGAGCAACGCTGGCAAGCTGCTAAGGCTGCTTCTAAAGCACTTTTAGATGCTACAACAGGGTATAAGTTAGATTATGCTGCACCTGCTTCATTTGAAGAAGCTAAGCAGAATTACGAAGACATCTGGCTACAAGGAGACAAAAATCAAGACTTTATTTGGGGTAGATTGATCGAAGGATTTGGTTATGGCTCTAGAACATACCCAGGTGGTGATGGTTGGTCGCAAGGACCTGGTATGGTCGCACTTTACCACGGACCTAATGGTTACCACGAATGGGCTGGAACTACTCCAACGGAAGCCTTAGCATCCAAGTATAGTTTAGCGGACGGTACCGAATTTGATTGGAATAATCCTGCACACGCAGCTGATCCATATTCAAATCGAGAAGCCCGTTTTTATGCTACATTATTATTTGACGGAGCACCTTGGAAAGTAAGGACGAGTGATGTAACGAAGTTTGACAATTTTAACGAAATCCAAACTGGTTACTATACTTTCAACGATGGAACAATTGTAAATGGTGTAGATACGCGTCAAGGACCCATTGAAGACTGGAACGGTTCGAGAACTGGCTACTACTTTAAAAAGTTTGCTGATCCGTATTTACCAGCATCATGGCCAAACAACCTTCAAAAAGTTGATGCGCCTTATCTGAGGTATACTGAAATTCTGTTAAACTATGTGGAAGCAAGTATTAATCTAGGGCAAGAATCAGACGCTAAAGCTTGGTTAAATAAGCTTCGCTATAGAAATGGTCTTCCTGATGTTACAGAATCTGGTGCTGCGCTAGTTGAGGTGTACAAAAGAGAGCGTGATAAAGAGCTCGTAAATGAAGATGCACGTTTGTTTGATATGAAGCGCTGGTTGGAAGGACCTTATTCCTTAAACAAGCAAGTACAGCAAACACTCATTCAGGCGACTCAAAAAGCAGGTAGTTCAATGACACCAGCAAATTACAGAAAGAGTACAGATGACTTTGACTATACTTATAGACCAACAAACATCGTATTTGAAAATAGAGTTTGGAGAGATTATGTATATTTTATGCCGATCCCTCAAAATGAAATCGATCGTGACCCATCTTTATTACAAAATCCTGGGTATTAATTTTAATTACGATTACAAAGCAAAAACCCCACAAATTTGTGGGGTTTTTTTATTTTTGAAAAAACATTTTTTATGAAAAGGATTGCAGGATTATGGATTGTTTTAATTTTTATAAGTTCATGTAAACCTGAAACAAAACAGTTTACGAAACTAAGCCTAAATGAAACTAAGATTGACTTTGTCAATAAACTCTACGAAACCAATACGAGAAACTACTTTACCTATCCTTATATGTACTTAGGCGGGGGTGTTGCTGCTGGAGACTTTAACAACGACGGTCTTGAGGATTTGTTTTTTACAGGAAATATGGTCCCCAATAAGCTCTACCTAAATCAAGGAAATTTAAGGTTTAAAGATATCAGTGAATCTGCAGGTATTCAAGGAGATGACCGATGGTACTCAGGAGTTAGCCTAATCGATATCAATAAAGATGGCTTTTTGGATATTTATTTAGCAGTAGGGGGTGAAAATGAACCCAATAAAAATGCCCTTTATATAAACAACAAAGACAATACATTTACTGAAAAAGCGGAGGCCTATGGAATTGATGATGACGGTTACAGTATGCACTCTACGTTTTTTGACTACGATAAGGACGGTGATTTAGATCTCTATGTCGCCAACTACCCTCCTACAAGCTTTAAAGCACCTGTAGACTATTACAAATACATGATTGATAATCACGAAGACCGTGACTCAGATCACCTCTTTCGCAACGAGGGAGATCACTTTGTCGATGTAACCAATGAATCAGGAATCAGTAACTTTGGACTGAGTCTTGGTGTTGTAGCCTCAGATTTTAACAATGATGGCTATCCAGATATTTACATCTCTAACGATTTTAACGCTCCTGATTTTATGTACATCAACAATGGAGACGGAACCTTTACAAACAAGATTCTCAATTCACTACAACAGACCTCCTTCTTTGGAATGGGTGTAGATGCTGCAGACTTTAACAATGACGGATGGGTTGATATATTTCAACTGGATATGAATGCAGCAGACAATTTTAGGTCTAAAGCCAATATGTCGTCTATGAATCCCGAAGTATTTTACCAGTCTGTTGCCCTGGGATTACACCACCAATATATGCAGAACTCCTTGCAACTCAATCAAGGAAATCTTAACAACCAATCACCCGCCTTCAGTAACATAGCACGTTGGAGCGGCGTTTCTTCTACAGATTGGAGTTGGGGAGGACTATTTGCTGATTTTGACAATGATGGATGGAAAGATCTTTACGTGACTAATGGAATCCGAAGGGACGTCAACAATAAAGATTTTTACAACGAACACCGAGCTTTCTTTAATAAAATGGAAAATGACCCTAATTATAAAAACAAAGAAGAAGAAGTTAAACTATTGTCTTATTTAGAAAAGATGCCTTCTGAAAAATTGGCTAACTATTTATTTCAAAACCAACAAGATCAGGGCTTTAAAAATAGGAATACAGAATGGGGCCTAGATGAAAAAACATTTTCCAATGGAGTTGTTTACAGTGATTTGGATAATGATGGCGATCTTGATTTAGTCGTTAATAACCTTGAAGACCGTGCTAGCATATATAGAAACAACAGTTTAAAAACCAATTTTATCGGATTTGAGCTTGTAGCTAAAGACAATCAAATTCCAGTGGGAACTAGAATTCATCTTAAATCCTCTGGAAAATACCAAATGCAAGAACTAAACCTAAGTAGAGGTTACCTTTCTTCTGTTTCTCCCAGAATTCACTTTGGACTCGGTGATACTCCCTCAGTAGAAGAGGTTATTGTAGAGTGGCCAGATGGAACTCAAAGCAAGCTTGAGAATATTCAAAGTAACACCTACAACAAGATTGCTTACAATGAAATTTCTACAATTAAAACCAATAAAGAGGAAGAACAAACTACTGCAAAACAATTTGAGACCATAACTCAAAAAGACCCTTTTATACATTTAGAAAATCCCTATGACGATTTTAAAGATGAAGTATTGCTCCCACACAAAAACTCCACTCTTGGACCGGCATTGGCAGTTGGCGATCTAAACAATGACGGTAGGGAAGATTATATCATCGGAGGAGCCATCGCACAAGCTGCTGCGCTTTATGTACAGCAAGAAAATGGAATCTTTGAAAAAGTAAGTGTTCCCATTTTTGAAAAGGATAAATTTTATGAGGATTTGGGTATTCAGATTTTTGATGCGGATAATGATGGAGATCAAGACATCTATATCGCAAGTGGTGGAAACGAATTTAACGAAGGCTCACAAGGTTACGAAGACCGTTTTTATGAAAATAAAGGAAAACTTATTTTTGAAAGAAATCGAGCTGCTATACCCGATACACGTATCAGTGGGCTTGAAGTTTCAGTAAATGATTATGACCAAGACGGAGACTTAGACCTCTTTGTTGGAGGAAGACTCAGTCCCAAAAAATACCCTTATCCTTCAAATTCTAGAATTTTAGAAAATCAGAGTTCCTCTGTTGGTATTCAATTTGTAGATGTAACAGAAAAGAAGAACTCTGCTCTAAAAAATATAGGTCTGGTGACTACTTCCAAATGGGTAGATATAGACGGTGACTCCTGGGAAGACTTAGTTATCGCTGGAGAATGGATGTCAATTCGCATTTTTAAAAATAATGAAGGAAAATCATTTACAGAAGTAACTGAAGAGGTCTACAAAGTAGAACAACGCGGATGGTGGTATGATATTGAAAAAGGTGACTTTGACAATGATGGAGACATGGATCTAATCGTTGGAAATTTGGGCTTAAACTACAAATATCAAGCATCAGTGGATAAACCGTTTCGAGTGTATTTAAATGACTTTGATAAAAATGCTACGTATGACATCGTTTTAAGTTACAAATCAGATGATACCGAGTATCCGGTTAGGGGAAGACAATGCTCTTCTGAACAAATGCCGGCAATTAAGGATAAGTTTAAGAATTACAACAGCTTCGCCAGTGCTTCACTAGAAGAAATATACTCGAATCAAATGCTTGAAGAGTCTTTAAAATACGAAATCACCTCGTTTGCAAGTGTTTATTTAGAAAATAAGGATGGCAAATTTATTGCTAAGCCCCTTCCCTACCAAGCTCAATTATCAAACATTAACGCTATGGTGGTTAAAGACATTGACAGTGATGGTAACCTCGACGTCGTACTAGGTGGAAATCTGTATAATGCTGAAGTAGAAACACCTCGAAACGATGCTAGTTATGGGCTTTGGCTCAAAGGAGACGGTAATAACGGATTTAGTGCCCAACTCCCAAGAGAATCAGGTCTAGTAATACGTGGAGATGTAAGAAATATTGAAGCGATTAAAGTAGGTGATGAATCCCATTTACTGATAGCAAAAAACGATCAAGCACTCCAACAAATTAGAGTTAACTAATGCGATTTTATTTAGTTGTTTTTTCTGTTATTAGTTTGACGGGATGCATGAATCAGAAATCTCGTCAATTTAAAAATTACCTCATCGGAGATTGGAGAATAGAAAATCCGACCCTTCAGTCCTTTATTCGGTTTGAAGAAAACGGCAAAACTACCTATTTTATGAATCGGTATAGTTATCAACTCGATAGTCTTGCAGAAACTGGTAAATGGAGCTTAGATGAGATAAGGAAAGGCAAATACACCGATACCTTTATGGTCAGTATCGACAAACAACCTCAAAAAACTATTTTTCAATTAATCGCTGTAGATCAAGATAAAATCAAAGTATTTGACGAGCTAGGGCAAACATTTTTTACCCGAATTCAGAAAAATTAATTTTCAAGCTGATTAAACACATTGCCATAGGTGTCGAAGCGAAAATAATAAGTAAATTCTCGCGCTTCCCCGCTACTTCCTAGTGTGGTAAATTCCAGTTTTGCAATCTGATCATTTCCATCAGCATATAAAATAAATTGAAGAGGATCAAAGGCTTCAAAATCCCGACTTTTTAATATGGATTTTAAAAGAATCTGCATCAAAGCTCGATTGACTCTTTGCTGTTCTATTTTGATCTCTAAGTTGTTTTCTACAGGGATTTCATATTCATCTCCATTTGCCTTTTGCCAAGAAAAAACAAAGTTTTTAGGAGCCATCATAACCTCTTG
>JAYPMN010000033.1:0-1483 GCA_038129925.1 Flavobacteriaceae bacterium | reverse complement strand
AAGAAATCTACCAGTTATAAATTAAGAACAGAGGTATGGCCAAGTGATCAAAATGGCAAAATCATACCAAGTCAAGGAAATTACAATCCGTTCACCATAAAAACCATCTATGCACGTCCTGAACCCGGCTGGGTTTTTGATCGATGGGAAGGTGCAGTAAGCGGTTCTGAAAACCCAACGGAGGTTTCTTTTTATGATGATCTTGCGATTAGAGCAGTTTTTGAAAAAGATACTTTTAAAGTTAGAACTATTGCAGGAGGAAGAGGAAAAGGAAGTGAATTGAATCAACTTTACTATCCTACTGGAATTGCCCTTGACCCCTCTGGGGACCTCTATGTGAGTGATATGTACAATCATCGTATTCAAAGATGGAAACCTGGTGCAACTGTTGGAATTACTGCTGCTGGAGGAAATGGTTTTGGCTTCGGCCCCTCTCAACTTGAAGAACCAGGTAAAATTGATATCGACAGTCAAGGAAATATCTATATTGCAGATACTGGGAACAATAGAATTCAAAAATGGGAATACGGAGGACTTACGGGGAGCACTGTAGCAGGAGGAAACGGTATGGGTACCGAATCCAATCAATTGAATAAGCCCTTTGGTATAGCAGTAGATAATTCAGGTACAATCTATATCTCTGAACTTGGAAATCATCGAGTAACAAAATGGAAAGCAGGAGCATCAACTGGGGAAGTAATCGCAGGAGGTAATGGAGAAGGTAACAAACCAAACCAACTTGCAATTCCAATGGGAATTGCGGTAAATAATAACGGTGATTTATTTGTAGCAGATACCTATAACCACCGAGTCCAGCTATGGGAAAAGGGAGCTACCAAAGGAAGAACCCTTATTTCAGGGAAAGATTTTAAGGCTGACTCTCAAATCAATTATTTTAGTGGTATTAGTATAGCAAACGAAACAACACTATACATCACTGATTATCAACAACAACGAATCATACAATACAACTTAGACTCAGATACCTTTGAAATTATTATGACGAATGATTCCTTAGAAAACGAAGAAGACAAACTCTCACAACCCTATCAGACAGTAGTGGATACTATGGGAGATCTTATCATTGCTGATGCTAAAAAGAATCGCATTCAAAAAAGAAAAATCGAAACTGAATGAAAGGAAAATATATGGGAAACTCTGGTTTTAAATCCTACAAAATTTTTCCCTATTCCTTATTTCTTATGCTAAGTATATTTTTTTCGTGCTCAACAGATCTACAATTGAATAAAAATAATTTAAATCTCGAGTCAAGTGCATATTTAATACAGCACGCCAAAAACCCTATAAATTGGCAACGCTGGAACAAAAATCTCTATAATAAGTTCAATACAGAAGATAAATTACTTGTAGTCAGTATCGGCTATTCCAGTTGCCATTGGTGTCATGTAATGGAAAAAGAAACCTTTGAAGATAAAGAGGTGGCCAATTATATGAATGATAATTTTATCAGTATCAAGGTTGA
>JAYPMN010000032.1:8207-10577 GCA_038129925.1 Flavobacteriaceae bacterium | reverse complement strand
CACTACTAAAGCAAAAAAAATGCTAGATGGGGTTGTTTCTTATTTTAGTGAAGGAAGAGGAAGTGATTACAGCCAATGGGTACAACTGCTGGCCAAAGAAGCTTATGCTTACAAGGAAGTTGTGATAGTTGGTACAGCGGCTCAAAAAACGAACCGAGAACTGCAACAGCATTATCTCCCTAACGTCCTTTTCCAAATAAGTGAAAAAGAAAGTGAATTACCTCTTTTAAAAGACCGCTATTTTGATGAGGAAACCTTCATCTACGTATGTGAAAACAAAGTATGTCTAAGGCCAACTAAAACAGTTGCTGAAGCATTGAAACAAATCAATAATTAGGAAATCACCCCAGAACCCAATAGTTCATTTCCTTGATACCAGGCTACAAATTGACCAGACGTAATGGAAGATTGTGGGGTGCCAAACAATACATATAACCCCTCCTTTGTTTGGTAAAGTCGCGCTTTTTGCAAAGGCTGTCGATAGCGAATTCGAGCTCTTACCTCCAACGTCTCTCCATTAGAAATCGATAAATCTCTTCTAAGCCAATGTATTTCTGAGGAGTCAACCTTAAGTGCTTCCCGAAAAAGACCCGGATGTTGCTTTCCTTGACCTACATAGATGGTATTGTTTTCTATGTCAGTATCAATCACGAATAGAGGCTCAACCATTCCTCCTACCCTTAAGCCTTTTCGCTGACCAATAGTAAAGAAGTGAGCACCCTGGTGTTCTCCTACTAATACGCCTTCCTCAGGCAAATAATGCTTTTTTAGAGATTGCTCTTGCAATGTCTTTTTATGAGTTTCATTATACTTTTCTAAGTCTGCAGGAATTTCAATTATCTCTCCTTTTTGTGGTTTGAGTTGCTGCTGTAAAAAATCAGGAAGACTAACTTTTCCGATAAAACAAAGTCCTTGGGAATCCTTTTTATCTGCTGTGACTAAATTTTGAGCGGTTGCTATTTTTCGAACTTCTGCTTTAGCAAGGTGTCCTATTGGAAAGAGAACTTTTGAAAGTTGCGCTTGTGTCAATTGACATAAAAAATACGATTGATCTTTAGTCTTGTCTTCTCCCGCCAATAATTGGTGTACCTCTAGCCCATCGGCTGATAGGAAATGACTTTTTTGACAATAATGCCCTGTGGCTACATAGTCTGCACCCAATGAGAGTGCAATTTTTAGGAACACATCAAACTTGATCTCTCTATTGCACAAAACATCTGGATTGGGGGTTCTCCCTTTGGCGTATTCGTCAAACATATAATCAACTATACGCTCTTTGTATTCTTTACTTAAATCTACAGTTTGGAAGGGAATTCCGAGTTTTTCAGCTACCAACATGGCATCGTTACTATCTTCTAGCCATGGACACTCATTTGAGATGGTTACCGTCTCGTCATGCCAATTTTTCATAAAGAGACCAACGACATCATAGCCAGCTTCTTTAAGCAAATAAGCTGCAACACTGGAATCTACACCACCTGAAAGTCCTATGACTACCCTTTCTCTTTTCATCTTTGCAAAGATAAGCAGTACTTTAAACTTCTAAAACTTTGAAAGAATTAGTTTGAACGAGTTAAATATTTTAAATAATTCTTACTGAAGATTTTTTCTAAAACAGTTTTAGAAAGAGCAAGTCCCTTGGTCTGCTGTTTTCTAAGTACCATAGAATCCTGCTTGGTTAAATAGTCGAATAAAAGCTGGTATCGCTCCTCTAAGTTCTTAGCCTCAGCTAGTATGGCTTCAGAACTTTTTTGATCTTCCGCTTCTCCAGTCCCATAATCTGTTCCAAACAAAATACGATCCTGATACTTATCAAAAAAATTTCTAACCTTTTCCGAATCCTGCATGGCTAAATCACCAAAACGAGCACCCAACTCTACACTTAAATTAGGATAAGCCTCCAATCGCTGAGCAACCGCATCAATATCATTGGACATGCTTAAAATATGAGCAGCGATGATTTTTAAATCAGGATTATTTTTTACCCATTGGTCTCGAGCACTAATGATAGTCTCATAAGAGGGGATTTCGGGAAAATTATAAGCATGGTATTGAGGGTTGTTTTTATAGTAATTATAATGTGGATTATTTGGATCCTCTAAAGGACGCCAAGCTTGCTCAGGGTCAGCAATATGAGCGAGAACTGTTATCTCATTTTCGACTAAAAAATCCCATATTGGATTTAACCTCTGATCGTCTATCTGAATGTAATTTCCTTTTGAATCCTTGGTAACCATTCCAAAATTCTTCCAAACTTTCACCATGCGAGCACCTTGAGCTATATCGCTTTTTAACTGTGCAATTGTTTTATCGATATAATCAGGACTTTCAATACCGTCAGCAGTAAAGGTTGTACACAAGTAAAAAAGC
>JAYPMN010000032.1:0-8107 GCA_038129925.1 Flavobacteriaceae bacterium | reverse complement strand
GGACTGATACTATCTAGATTTATTTGAATTTTCATCAATTTACTCGACTCTAGGGGCATGTGACAACTCACACAATCGAAAGAATTTTCAGACAATACAGTACTATGTTTTGGGTTTGGGTGATATTCTATACAGCTTGCATTAAATTTAAGCATGTTTTGTTTTTCATTTGAATGAGGATCATGACAGGTCATACAATCCATCTCTTCGGAATTGATGAAACAAAGACTTCTAAGAAGTAAGCCAACCTGATTAGAGTGAACATCAGGTTCATCTGTCGTTTCAGAAGTTAAATATTGATTTAACGCATCTCCTGGAGTGAATGAAAAAGGAGGTTTATTAATGTTTTTTCCAACTCCAGAATGACATAACGCGCACATATCAATTCTTTGTTGTTTATTAAAAGTAGAATAAGAAATAATATTTCTTCCAATACTATCGATAGGATTTTCCCGATGGTACTTAACATGATCTATCACTTCACCATGACATCTTTGACAGTCAATCCCAAACACTATATTATCTTTGTTATATCGATTCGTCGAAATAGGGCTTTGCCAATTTTCTGATTGGCTAAATGTTGTGTGGCATTCTAAACATCTGGGGAAAATGGGTCGTAAAGATTGAAAATAAGATGGATATCCAGGGCTGTTAATCCACTCTGAACTAGGTTTATAATAGGATCCTTGAAGCTGAAATAAAGAACTTCCCTCCCAACCTAAAAATGAGTTTCCAATTTTATTTCCAGAACCAATACTAATATCTAATGATTTTATAAAAAAAGGAGTTAGGTAGGGCTGTTTATAAGCCTCTTGAAACAAAGTATCTCTCTTAGATGAAAAAGTTAAGTATGTCTCGTCACTTAAATCAAATGAGTTCTTCCCTGAGACTAAAAAAGGAAGTATATTTGATGAATTAAGCTTGGAAGAAGTCAACCAATGTGACGTTTTCATATACGCATTGACCAGATCTAAATGACATTGGGTACAACTTTCCATCCCAATGAAAACAGTTCCGTTAGGATGTACACCAAGTGGTTCAATAGGTATATAATCCGTAGTGAATGAATTGCACCCAGTTAAAACTACAGCAACCCCAAGTCCAAAAGAAAGCTTAAACGCATATCTATTTTAGATTTAAAGGTAATCAAAAGGAAAGAAAGTGACCTTTACTTCTTTCTCGCATTCTTTTGCTTTTCAGCTTCTTCCATTGCTTTTTGCAAACGGGCTGAAAACCCTCCTGCTTTTTTGGGCTTCTTTTTGTTCTCCTCAATTTTAGCATGGATTTTAGTGTCATCAATAATGTAATTTTTGATTACTAACATTAAAAAGATGGTCAAGAGGTTTGAAACAAAATAATACAAACTCAATCCACTGGCGTAATTGTTAAAAAAGAACAGCATCATCAAAGGCATCAAGTAGATGATAATCTTCATGTTAGGCATCCCCGGTTGTTGGGGCATGGGCTGTTGACCTGTGGTCATGCGCGTATAAAAGAATATAGCAACAGAAGCCAAAATTGGAAATAAACTGACATGATCTCCATAAAAGGGAATATTAAATCCAAGATCCAAAATAGAATCGTAAGATGATAAGTCATCTGCCCATAAAAAGGACTTGTCTCTCAATACAAATGCAACTGGGAAAAAAGAAAATAAAGCGTAAAAAACTGGGAGTTGTAATAGCGCAGGAACACAACCCGACATGGGGTTTGCTCCAGCTCGAGAATACAAACTCATCGTCTCCTGCTGACGCTTTACAGCATCGTCTTTATACTTGTTGTTAATAACCTCAATATCTGGACGTAAAACCTTCATTTTTATCTGAGAAACATACGATTTATAGGTTACTGGTGACATTGCCAATCTAACAATAATTGTCATCACAATAATGGCAATTCCATAAGAGAGGAAAGAGGATAAAAATTCAAAGAGGGGTAAAAAGATTACGCGGTTTATCCATCCAAAGATACCCCACCCCATAGGAATTGAAGTTTCTAAATCACCCTCTAATTTTTTGAGTGTTTTATAGTCCGTAGGACCGTAGTAAAACTTTAAATTCGAATTGAGTTCTCCACCTGAATTAAGCGCATAAGTCGTGGTAAATGATTTCGTAAATCGTTCATTCAAGGCCGCCTCTCCCGAAAGATCCGTTGAAGTTATTTTTGCCACATCTATGGGCTGATCTGGTATTATGATAGCACTAAAGAAGTGCTGACGATATGAAATCCAACGAAGGTCTTGTCGCGTTTCTTCGTCGTCTCCACTAAGGGATAAATAATCGATACGATCTTCTTCATAACCGAAAGTAAATTCGGTATATCTATTTTCGTAGTCTATGCTTCTCGAATTTCTAAAAACGTCTGTTTTCCAAAACAATTCAGGAGCAACTGAAGTATTCAAAAGGCTACTCATGCCCACCGTCTTAACTGAAAACGAAAACATATATCCATTTTTCGGAAAACTGTACACAAATGAAATATACTGTTGTAAGTTTAGAGCAGCTCTCATTTCAACTTGCACGGCTTCTGCCCCGTCGCGGACAATAGGACTAAAAAACATGTCCCGTGTATTCAATACACGACCGTCAAGGGTATTTAATTGGATGCTAAAATCTGTATTCCCTTCACTGATTAGAGGTAGAGGTTGATCTTCATAGTTTTGATAGGCGTTTAGGGTCAACTCCGAAATTTGCCCTCCTTTTGGATTGAGTGTTATTGTCAACTGTGCTGTCTCAAGATTTACTGGAGCGAATTCATTGGCAACAAACAAACTTCCCAAATCACCATAAGCAGCAACTTTTTGCTGCTGAACAATTGAATCGTTTTGAATAGAAGTAGCAACAGTAGTATTACTTTGAGGAACTGTTTGCTCGGTAGTGGTAGTTTGAGGCTCAGCTTCGGCGGGACCGTTACGGTATAGCATCCATGTTAAAATCAATGCAATAAGTATGAACCCAATGAATTGATAAGGATCGAATTTTTTTTCTTCCATAATATACGCTTAATTACTTATTAGCTTTTTGCAGTAAACTGGCTTGTATAAAAGCTACAAATAAGGGGTGTGGATCCGAAACTGTACTTTTATATTCTGGATGAAATTGCACTCCAACAAACCAGGGGTGATCATTATACTCAATAATTTCAACCAAACCGGTATCAGGATTTGTCCCAGCTATGATAAAATTTTCATCAAAAATGCGATCTACAAAGTCGTTGTTAAATTCATAACGGTGACGATGGCGTTCGGAAACTATTTTTTCCTGATAAGCAACTAGAGCTTTTGAATTGGTCTTTAGCTCACAATCCCATGCGCCTAGACGCATAGTTCCTCCCTTTTTCACAATACTTTTCTGTGACTCCATCAAATCAATGACAGCATCATCGCAGTGAGAATCCATCTCAGTTGAATTTGCTTTTGGAATTCCAACATGATTTCGCGCATATTCGATTACTGCCATCTGCATTCCCAAACAAATTCCAAAAAATGGAAGTTTGTGTGCTCTTGCATAGGCAATGGCCCTGATCTTACCCTCTATTCCTCGTTCACCAAAACCAGGGGCAACTATTAATCCGTGCAACCCATCCAATTGCTTTGCCACTCCTCCCTCTTCAAGATGTTCAGAGTGAATGCTTACTACCTCAATTTCAGTTTCATTTACAGCACCCGCGTGAATTAAAGATTCTAAAATGGATTTGTAGGAATCTTGAAGTTCAACGTATTTCCCAACCAAACCAATTTTTATACTGTGCTTTGGATTTTTAAATTTTTCTAAAAAATCATTCCAAGATTTTAAATCAAGGGGATTTTTGGGAGTTATTTGCAGTTTTTCCAAGACTACTTTGTCCAAGCCTTCATCTCTCATTTTAAGTGGTACATCATAAATAGTGCCTACATCAATAGACTGTATGATAGCTTCCGATTTTACGTTACAGAACAAAGCTAATTTCTCTCTAAGCTCAGTGGAAAGTTCGTGTTCTGTTCTACACACAATAATGTCAGCCGAAATTCCACTTTCCATAAGTGTTTTTACAGAATGTTGAGTGGGCTTGGTTTTTAATTCACCTGCAGCAGCCAGATAGGGTATCAATGTCAAGTGAATGACAAGCGCATTTTCCTTTCCTAAATCCCAAATCAGTTGACGTACAGATTCTATATAAGGCAATGATTCAATATCCCCTACTGTTCCGCCTATTTCAGTAATTACGATATCGTATTCTCCTGATTCTCCGAGCAATTGCATCCGCTCTTTAATCTCGTTTGTAATGTGTGGAATGACTTGTACTGTTTTTCCTAGAAATTCACCTCTGCGCTCCTTTTCAATTACGCTTTGGTAAATTCTACCAGTAGTCACATTATTAGCTTGAGAGGTTTTTACATTTAAAAAACGTTCGTAATGCCCCAAATCTAGATCAGTTTCAGCTCCATCATCAGTTACAAAACACTCTCCGTGTTCGTAAGGGTTTAAGGTGCCGGGGTCCACATTGATATAGGGATCAAACTTTTGGATGGTAACTTTAAAATCTTGGGCCTGAAGAAGTTTGGCCAGTGAAGCTGCAATGATTCCTTTTCCTAATGAAGAAGTAACTCCTCCTGTGACAAAGATATATTTGGTGTTGGACATCCGGTTGATTTAGTTCTTGCTTACCGGACTCAAATTTACAAAATCAATGGGAACTTCAAGGCTTCTCATTCTATTCTTTTATTTCAAAGATTTCGTATCCACGGTGCTGTAGGAGAAAAAGAGCCGAATTAATATAGGAACCGTTTGTTTGAGGTTGATATAAGAATCGATTAGATCGGTACTGGGTTTCTCCTAACTTTAGAGAACTTTCCAAATCTTTGGCTACGGCAATTCTCAAAATTAAATCCATCACCAGGTCATATGCACGAAGTGATTCCTTCGTTGGGGGTTTACCATATTGACTTTCAAAGTTTTGAATGAATTGTCGATTGGAAGAATAATCTAAGGGTTTAAATCCTACGGGATAGGTGAATTGAATTCCTCCTAACATTTTTCGTGACAAATTCTCATTATCATAAACATTACTTCGATAGGTTGTAAAAACTTGTACATCTCGTTTTTCAGAATTTTGAGCATTAAACTGAGATAACGCATTGGCAATCAAAGGAAAGGATTGAGTTTCTAAAAACACTTTGTTGGGTAAGGAATCGATTAGTAAAGAGTCTACGAGCTCGGGAAGGATGTAATCCCCTTTTTCAGGGCGTATAGTAATTGCCCATGGGAATTGGACTCTCAATTTTTTCTCAATCGATCGATTCAATGAGTCTGCGACAATTACAACATGTTGAGTGGTATCTATTACTTGCTCTAAGTAGTCGTACATTTTAGTCCTAAAAGTAGCCGCCCGAGTAATTGATTGATAAACATTTTTTCGAAAAACAACAGGATTAGAGGATAATGGAGCAATTTTAGGGATTTCAATAAATTCTTTTTTGTTTGATACATAATCAAAGTTAGCAGGAATCAAGGGACCAAGAATAAAATCTGTTTGAGCCGCTGCCAGCTGATCACTGATCTCGTCTAGCTTTGCATAGCTGTTTTCAGTATCAAAGGTGCTGAGCTCGACCGACAAACCCCTTTCTTTGGCATGTTTTAAAGCAAACAATACTCCCGTATAAAAATCAAGGGATAAAGTATGTAAGTTCCGATCTCGCAATAGGCGTTTGGTATCATTTATGGAATCAAATTCAATTTCATTGACCTTAAAAGGTAACAACAAGGCAAATTTTATATCCGTTTTTTGAAATACAGAATCCGCCAAATTGACTCGTTCAACCAACAAATCATTTTCGATGATAAAATCACCACTCTGTTCCCCTGGGATTTTTAAAATCATGCCTGCCCTGAGTCCGGTCTCCTTTAAAGTTGGATTTAAGGAATCTAAAGTTGTCTGATCTATCCCCAATTTCTTTTCAATTCGGTAAAAACCTTCTTTAGGAAGTACTTTGTAATAATTAAAAAGAGAATCCCTTTCAGGAATGATTTCTTGGATATCCGCCTTAGGAATTCTAATTTTTTGTCCAATTTTTAGTCCCTCTCTTATTTCAGGATTAAGCGAATCCAAAATTTCAATAGTTGTTTTGTATTGATAAGCCAAACGCCATTTGGTTTCTTTAGGAGCAACTTCGTGCTGGCTGAAGCTTAGGGTGTTTATTGAAGTTTCTTGACTTTGCGTTTCAACCGCTTTTTCCTGGTTTGAATAAACGGGAATTCTTAAATTCATTCTTCTCCTTATCCCAAATCGCTCGACAGAAGGATTGTATTCTTTAAGTTGTAATTCATCAATTCCGTATTGTTCAATGATGAGCTCCAGAGTCTCCCCTTTTCTTACCTTGTGAGTAATAAAGGATTTAGGGGTTTGAGCTACTACATAAAAGCTACTTAAAAGTAGTAAGCTAATTAATGCAAAATGACGGATTTGTTTCATGAGTATACTGTAATCAAAAACTATTCCCATTCAATTGTCGCCGGAGGTTTTGAACTGATATCATAGACCACGCGGTTCACACCTTTGACATTATTGATTATTTCATTGGATATTTTTTGAAGGAATGCATAGGGTAAATCAACCCAATCAGCAGTCATTCCATCAGTTGATTGAACTGCCCTTAAGGCAACACAATTTTCATAGGTACGTTCATCTCCCATTACTCCCACACTATTGATGGGTAAAAACATAGCCCCTGCCTGCCAAATTTGATCGTATAACTCCCATTTTTTGAGCCCTTCTATAAAAATGGCATCGACTTCTTGAAGCATACTTACTTTTTCACGTGTAATTTCACCTAGAATTCGAATTGCCAAACCTGGACCCGGGAAAGGGTGTCTCCCTAAAAGGGAAGCATCCATACCCAAACTTTTTCCAACTCGTCTAACTTCATCTTTAAAAAGCATACGCAAAGGCTCAACCAAATCGAGTTTCATAAAGTCAGGCAAACCTCCTACGTTGTGATGTGATTTAATCGTAGCCGATGGTCCATTTACTGAAATGGATTCAATCACGTCAGGATAAATTGTTCCTTGTCCTAACCAACGAACATCTTCAGCTAAATGGGCTTCAGTATCAAAAACATCAATAAAGGTTTTACCAATAATTTTTCGTTTAGTTTCTGGATCTGAAACCCCATCTAGAGCATCGAGAAACTGATCAGAAGCATCCACACCTTTGATATTTAAGCCCATACCTTCATATTGCTGTAAAACTTGTTCAAACTCATTCTTTCGTAACAAACCATTATTGACAAAAATACAATTGAGTTGCTTGCCAATGGCTTTGTGCAATAACATGGCTGCTACAGAAGAGTCAACCCCTCCTGAAAGTCCCAAAATGACTTGGTCGTTACCTATTTTTTCTTTGAGCTCAGCTAAGGTCATATCCACAAACGAATCCGGTGTCCAATCCTGTTTGACTCCTGCAATATGCACCAAAAAGTTTTCGAGCACTTGTTTTCCATCTGAAGAATGGTATACCTCAGGGTGAAATTGAATGCCATAAGTGGGCTCTCCATTAATTTTATACGCTGCATTTTCTACATCGGCAGTACTCGCTAATCGCTCAGCATTTTCGGGCAGATTGAGTATGGAATCCGCATGACTCATCCATACCTGACTCTCTGTAGGTACGCCTTTAAAAAAAGCATCTTCAGCATTTACAAAAGATAAATTCGCCCGTCCATATTCCCTTTTATTTGAAGGACTTACCTGTCCTCCAAAAAAGTGTGCTAGATATTGAGCGCCATAGCAAACTCCTAAAAGGGGTAATTTTCCCTTAATGGCCTCCAAATCTGGATGTGGAGCATCATCCGCTCTTACTGAAAATGGGGAGCCGGATAATACAACTGCTTTAAACTCAGTGATGTGCTTAGGAGGGATGTTGAAGGGGTGAATTTCACAGTAAATAAACAATTCGCGAATACGACGTGCTATCAATTGAGTGTACTGTGATCCAAAATCTAGAATAAGTACTTTTTCTTGCATGGGCAAAAATACGATTTAATCCTTGCTGTAAAAACTAGCTGGGGAAATTATTCAACATCTTGCTGTTAATATTCTAGCAAAACAAAATCTGGATTTAAAGGATCTAA
>JAYPMN010000031.1:0-10577 GCA_038129925.1 Flavobacteriaceae bacterium | reverse complement strand
TTTTATCAAAAATACAGATTTATTTATGAGTAATAAGAATGGTTTTTGGGGAATTGAGAAATTTAAAATTTCATTATCTTCTTGCTGCCATCCATTTAAAATAATCCAATAAAACACTGTCGTTTTGTTTGCGTGGTGTTTGGATTTCCAAAATCTGGGGTTTGTGGTTTGCTTTTAAAAATCTGGAAAACTTTCGTTTTAATCCTCTCTGGGAGCTTAACTTTTGATACCCCAAACCGAAGGCTTTTGCAATGTATTTGGCATTGCGTGTATGTATGGTTTCAAAATAACGGTCGTATTCGGGTGTGTCTTTTGCACCGGGTAAAATTCTAAAAATTCCTCCCCCTTGATTGTTAATCAAAATAATCTTAAAGTTGTTTGGAATTGCTTCATTCCACAGTCCGTTGACATCGTAAAAAAAGCTGAGATCACCAGTTATCAAAACAGTGGGTAATTGATTGACTTGTGCTGCACCTATAGCTGTAGCCGTGCTACCATCAATTCCACTGGTTCCTCTATTGCAATAAAATTGAATATCCTCAGCCCAATCAAATAATTGTGCATAACGGATGGAGGAGCTATTCGCCAGTTGAATTTGAATTGAAGTGGGCAAACTTTGTGAAAGAAATTGAAAAACAAAAAAATCTGAGAATGGAAGCTTCGATAGATAATCAAGTCCATGGGATTTAAAGTTATCGTAGATTTTTAAAACCTCAGCTTGAAATAGGCTGTCTGATTTTTTAATGGGTTCCGAATAAAGTAGTTCTAAAAATTGTTGGGGATTGGTTTTAAAAAAACGGTCCAAGCAATAATAAGTATTGTAGGCTTTTTTAACATCTACATGCCAGTGCTTTTCTGGGCGGTACTTACGAAGGAAAAACTTGATTTTTTTGGAAACTACCATTCCACCAAAACTCAAAAGAAGTTCTGGGGCAATCTTCGCATCAAAGCGACCTTCCGATTGTTCTACGGGAGCCATAAGGGTGTCAATTGAGTGAATCAGTCTGGGATGACTGATATTAGAAGTCGTCTCTGTAAAGACAACTACCGTAGGGTCTTCGCAGAGTCGGTCGATCAAATCTTGAGATATTTCACCTGGGGATTGTTGTCCAATAATAACCCACTTTTTAGCTGTGTGATGCCAAAGGTTTTTAAGCTTGTCAAAATCATTTGGAATTGAAATTGATTCATTATTAATCGGTTTCTGTTCTTTAAGTGGGAGGAGTTTAGCTGTCATTCCATACAGTGGCTCTTCCATAGGGATGTTGAGATGCACAGGACCCTGATTTAGAATTGACTGCTTTATTGCGCGAGCAATTTCTTCTTCGTTGTTCTGCTGATGTTCTATTTGAATGCGTTTAACATCTTGATTACTCGCATTTTCAGGAATTAGTTTTTGCATAGGATTTTCCAATAAAGTAGCTGTAGCGTGAATTACATCCGGTTTTAAAGCGGCTGCAGCTTCTAAATGGGGTTCAAATACTCCTGTTTGACGAATGGTCTGACCGTCACCAATATCAATTCTGTGTGGCATTCGGTCTGCAGAAAGCACTACCAAGGGTATATCACTGTAATAGGCCTCTGCAATAGCAGGGTAAAAATTGAGTAAGGCTGAGCCTGATGTACAGACTATAGCTACAGGTTTTCTTAGCTGTTGCGCTATCCCTAAAGCAAAGAAAGCTGCGGCACGTTCGTCTACAATACTATAGGTTTTAAAAGAAGGATGATTGACAAAACCGTTAGTCAAAGGTGCATTACGAGAGCCTGCGCAGATGACAACACGCTCAATTCCATAATGATCGCATAATCGAACAACAGTTTGGGCAAGAGGTATGGACGGATAGCTGTATTGTGTCATGGGCAACAAAAGTACAAAACACAACATATAAGCAATAAAATTGCTAGTACTTTAAAGTACGTTTGCCAGTGTTTTAGTTTTTTGCAGGGTTTCTTGCCATTCTTTTTCAGGCTCACTACCTAGAGTAATGCCTGCACCGATGTAAAGCGTTACGGTTTCAGTTGTCCATTGAGCACAACGTAAATTAACAAACAATTGAGTTCCGTCAGAAGATGTTGGACCGAAAAAGCCTGTGTAAAAGCTTCTGTCATGGAACTCATGAGTCAGGATAAAATCTTGAGCTGCTGCTTTAGGAACTCCTCCAACAGCAGGTGTGGGGTGTAGCGCAGATGCAACCTCTAGTAGGTTGCCGTTGAGCTTTGGAAATTGAAAATGGGTACACAGATGAACTAAATTCCCAGCGCGCTGATTTGAAGTTTCACTTTTTTTGATTTGATCTTTGGCAAAAAGAGTGCATAGATCTTCCTCTACCTGTATGGCAACTAATTCTTGCTCTTCAATTTCTTTTGCAGACCAAGTTGGTGGATTGGATTGCTCCCATGCTCGAGTTCCAGCTAAAGCTACGGTTTGTGTACAATCCTTCTGACTGGTGATAAATTGCTCTGGACTAGCACCAAACCAAGTTCCTACATGAGGATGGTGCCACAAATAAACCATTGCCAAAGGATAGCTATTCAATACATCTTTAAACACAGGGACAATTCCCCTTTTACTCTTTAATTCTTGGGTTTGAGAAAGTACCACTTTTTTTAGCTGTCCTTTTTTTATCGCGTCCTTTGCGCTAACAACCATATTTGTAAAAAACTCTTTATTGCTGGGCTTTAGATCTAGCTCTGGATTAGAAAGAGCGGGTGAAATCGCCCTTTTAAATTCAAATCTTTCGGCGTATTTATCAGGAATAAGTGGAACCTTGGCATTCTTGTCAAAAGGTGCCATCAAAAAGCCACTGCAATTTAAATCTTCAGTATGGTGCAGTTGATTGTCTTTTTGAAAATAAAGGGATATTTGATTTTCATTTGGAAGCCGAAAACAAACAAAGGGCCTATCTGCCTCCCATAAATTTATAAGTTTTTGGACAAGTCGTGTATCCATTAATCTTTGTAACGGGTATAGGTAGTTAATTTACATATTGAGATCAATTGTTGAGCGTCGTCTTCTACCTTGATCTCCCAAAGCTGTATAGTCTTACCTAAATTGATAGGTCGTGCTGTTGCATGTACATAACCAGATTGAACACTTTTCAGGTGATTGGCAGAAATCTCAATACCTCGAACAATGGCTTTTGGGTTTTTATTTAATACAAAAACGGCCGCGCTCCCAACACTTTCGGCTAAAGCTACGGTAGCGCCTCCGTGGAGCACCCCATCAGGTTGGTATACTATAGGGCTTACAGGCATGCTTGCAGTGAGAAAATCCTCACCTAAATCGGTATATTCAATCTTCAAAGTTTCCATCAGCGTATTTTTGCAAATGGCATTGGTCAATTTTAATATTTCTTTCTTGTCCATGCTGTTTTTTTGCTAAAATAAGAAAACCTCCCGTGGTACACAGGAGGTCTTAAGGATACACTTTAAGTGTGGATTATTTTACTTCTTCAAAGTCAACGTCTTGGACGTCATCTCCTCCTGAAGTGTCGGTTGCGGCATCAGGCTGTGCTTCTCCAGCAGGGTCAGCTCCACCAGCTTCCGACTGTGCCTTGTACATTTCTTCTGATGCATTTTTCCAAGCTTCATTGATGACTTCAAGAGATTTGTCAATCGCATCTATATTTTTGGATTCATGTGCTTTTTTCAAATCTGCCAAAGCCGTTTCGATCGGTGCTTTTTTATCATCAGATAGCTTTTCACCAAATTCTGTCAATTGCTTTTCCGTTTGGAATATCATTTGATCGGCGCTATTGAGTTTATCAACTTGCTCTTTGACTTTTTTATCGGCATCAGCGTTGGCTTCAGCTTCTTGCTTCATCTTTTCGATTTCTTCCTCAGTCAAACCGGAAGAAGCTTCAATTCTGATGTCTTGAGACTTGTTCGTTGCTTTATCCAAAGCACTCACTTTAATGATCCCATTAGCATCAATATCAAAGGTAACTTCAATTTGAGGGGTTCCTCGTTGAGCTGGTGGAATACCGTCAAGGTGGAAGCGTCCAATGGTTTTATTATCAGTAGCCATTGATCGCTCTCCCTGAAGCACGTGGATCTCAACTGAAGGCTGATTGTCCGCAGCCGTAGAGAAAATCTGTGATTTTTTGGTTGGGATGGTGGTGTTGGACTCAATAAGTTTGGTCATTACACCTCCCATGGTTTCAATACCCAAAGAAAGTGGGGTTACATCCAATAACAATACATCTTTAACATCACCTGTCAAAACACCTCCTTGAATTGCTGCACCAATGGCAACAACCTCATCTGGATTTACTCCTTTGGAAGGTTTCTTTCCAAAGAACTTTTCAACCTCCTCTTGAATCACCGGGATTCGAGTTGAACCTCCAACAAGAATTACCTCGTCAATGTCAGATTTGGATAAACCAGCATCGTCTAAAGCTTTTTTGACTGGAGTCATTGATCGCTTGACCAAGCTGTCAGCAAGTTGTTCAAAATTGGCTCTGGTAAGTGTTGTCACCAAGTGTTTTGGTCCTGAGTCAGTTGCCGTTACATAAGGCAGATTGATCTCGGTTTGAGTTGAAGCTGAAAGTTCAATTTTTGCTTTTTCAGCAGCTTCTTTAAGACGCTGAAGAGCCATTGGATCTTTACGTAAATCGATACTTTCGTCTTTAATGAATTTTTCCGCTAAAAAATCAATAATCACTTGATCAAAGTCGTCTCCACCCAAGTGAGTGTCACCGTTCGTAGACAATACTTCAAACACACCGTCACCCAATTCCAGGATAGAAATGTCAAAAGTTCCTCCTCCAAGGTCATAAACCGCAATTTTTTGATCCTTACCACCTTTGTCCAGGCCATAAGCTAGAGCAGCAGCAGTAGGTTCGTTGATGATACGTTGTACTTTTAAACCAGATATTTCTCCAGCTTCTTTGGTCGCCTGACGTTGAGAATCGTTAAAATAGGCTGGAACGGTGATCACAGCTTCAGTCACATCCTGTCCTAAATAATCCTCAGCTGTCTTTTTCATCTTTTGCAAGGTCATCGCTGACAATTCTTGAGGGGTATATAGGCGACCTTCAATATCGACACGTGGCGTATCATTATCGCCTTTGACAACCTTAAAGGCTACGTTCTTTACTTCTTTTGATGATTCAGAAAACTTATTCCCCATAAATCGCTTTACAGAAGCGATTGTTTTCGTTGGGTTGGTCACCGCTTGACGCTTTGCTGGATCACCAACTTTGATTTCTCCTCCTTCTACAAAAGCAATTACTGAGGGTGTTGTTCTTTTACCTTCAGCATTGGGTATAACTACGGGTTCATTTCCTTCCATTACGGACACACATGAATTTGTAGTTCCTAAATCAATTCCAATTATTTTACTCATGATGTTTACATATATTTTGGATAAATAGTCAAGCATTGTGCCATAGGTATTATACTGACAGCTTGGCAGTTTACACTTTATATCAAAACGAATAGCATCCGTTATCAAAGAAGAAGTAGGCGGTTAAAAACCATAGTTTTGAGCTATTGGTAAATAAAGAAACACTATTTTTGAAAAAAAAATATGTCCTCAGCAAAGAAGACTTACGCAAGGGTAACAACCAAAACCTTGCAAGAAATGAAGACCAATGGAGAAAAAATCTCCATGCTTACCGCCTACGATTATACCTTAGGAGGGATTGTGGACAAAGCTGGTATTGATGTCATTTTAGTTGGCGATTCTGCTTCTAATGTTATGGCAGGACACGAAACAACTTTACCCATTACATTAGACCATATGATCTACCATGCCAGTAGTGTCGTTCGTGCGGCTCAGCGCGCATTAGTGGTGGTTGACCTTCCCTTTGGAACTTATCAGGCAGATTCAAAAGAAGCGTTGCGCTCTGCCATACGTATCATGAAAGAATCTGGCGCACATGCTGTCAAGTTGGAAGGAGGACAACAAGTTAAGGATTCTATAGAACGCATATTACAAGCGGGTATTCCTGTAATGGGCCATTTGGGGTTGACTCCTCAGTCCATTTACAAATTTGGAACTTATTCGGTTAGAGCCAAGGAGGAAGAGGAAGCTGCTCAGTTGCTTAAAGACACAAAGATGCTTGAAGAAATCGGTTGTTTTGGTATTGTCTTAGAAAAAGTTCCTGCTGTTCTTGCGGGTGATGCTGCCTCCTCTATATCAGTTCCAATCATAGGCATAGGCGCTGGAAATCAAGTTGACGGACAAGTATTAGTTTTACACGATATGCTGGGAATGAATAAAGAATTTAGTCCTCGCTTTTTACGTCGCTACCTTGACTTAGATCAGGTATTGCAAGTTGCTATTGGGCAATACAGTGCTGATGTCAAGTCCTTGAATTTTCCCAACGATAAGGAACAATATTAGATCTGAGTTTGGAGGAGCGTATCCTTTTTGAAGACAATCACTTGATTGTCATAACTAAGAGAGCAGGGGAATTAGTTCAGGGCGATCAAACTGGAGATATTCCCTTAGTGGAAAGCGTTAAAGCGTACTTAAAAAAAAAATATAGCAAACCTGGTGCTGTATATCTCGGTGTTGTCCACCGTTTGGATAGACCTACTAGCGGAGTGGTTCTTTTTGCAAAAACCTCAAAAGCGTTAAGTCGTTTAAACGAACAATTCAAAAACAGAATTCCAAAAAAAACGTATTGGGCAATTGTTCCCAAAGAGTTTGCTGATGAAAAAGGAACTTTATGCCATTGGATGACACGTAACACCAAACAAAATAAGTCCAAAGCCCATATTAATGAAGTACCTAATAGTAAGTTGGCCAAACTTCAATTTCAACGAGTAAAAGGTTTGGATCATTATTGCCTTCTGGAAATCAATTTGGAAACTGGACGTCATCATCAGATAAGAGCACAACTCAGTATGGTTGGTTTTCCAATCCAAGGCGATTTAAAATACGGCGCACCAAGGAGCAACAAAGACGGCAGTATCAGTTTACATGCACGTTGTTTAGAAGTTAAACATCCAGTAACTAAAAAAGCAATTGTTTTTACTTCAGATCCGCTGAAAGTGGGGATATGGAAGGCCGTTCTTTCCGATTGAGCTGAGTCGCTTTGTTTTTGATGACTTGAGCAATGGGTACATTGTTAATTTTGCTCTCCAACCACGAAAGTATGTCTAAATACAAAAAGGAGCGACGCTCATAGGGATCATTTTCATACTGTTTTAACTCGTTGTACAAGTCTTCAAAAGCTCGTTTTAAGTCATGTGGATAAATGTCTCCAAGCCCCTTGACGAAACGTATCATTGCTTTTTGAACTTCGTGAAGGTCATTCATTTTTATTAAGAACTTATAGGTCTCTCGTAAATGGGCTTCTAAGTGATAGTCAAAACCGGCTTCATAGTGAGCAAATAGATTGAGTACACGAGAAAAACACAATAAATCTTCTCTCATTTTCAAGCTTTTGTTACTTACGATTTTATCTAGGTATACAATGCAGTTTTCATAATCCTCTGCTCCAAAATACACACAGGCAATTTTGTAGTAAAACATCATAATGTGGTGAGGGTCAATTTGATTTTTAAAAACCTCTATCCCAATCTTGATCTCTGGTACTATGACAGTTCCTTTGATAAAACTACCCTCTAAAAAATGCAGATTGAGTTTGTTGCTGTAATAAAATTGAAAACTCAAAGCCTTTAAGTTGTCATTTTTGGGGAATTCAATACTGCTAGTACGAAGCATCATTTGCTGTAATACCTCTTTAAACTTAGATGGGTATTTTATCAAGGCCAAACTCTCCATTAAATAATTGTTTCCTTTGAGATAGAACACGGGGTGAATGGCAATCATTGACGGGGCTTCTTCAAACATTTCTACCCATTTGGAAGCGTAGCGATAGGTGGATAAAAAGTCTTGAGTTAAAAAACTATACCAAACATGAGCTTTGTAATACCACAGTTTCTCTCTAAAACCCAATTCATCATATTCCAATTTGGGTAAATTTTCATAAAAAAACTGGGTAATTTCACGAAATTCCTCATCGCTTTTTGCATAACCGGCTTTAATAAGACGTTCGTACAATTGTAGGGATAAATTGGATAGTTGAGTAGCTAAATTATTTTGAATTCTCAACTGATCGGCTTCGGAAATAAGAGTTTCAGTTCGATTACTTAAACTTCTTGTAATATATTGAGATTCAATAACCTTCTCAAGCTCTACGATATCATAAGCACTATATTTTTCTTCGTTTTTAAGGGCTAAAATTTTCGCTTTTTCCAGCACTTTTAAACTCTGTCTGTAAAGTCCTTTTTGATAGAGAATAGTTGCAAAATCAAGCTGTTCTCTAATCTGTATTCGGATATTTTTATGAACGGGGTTCATTCTCAAGCTGATCAATATCTGCTTGTAAAGATGCGCCTTCAAATTCGATAATTGTTGTTTGGTTACTATGCCTTTTTTGAGAATTACTTTTTCGTCATAGCGATTCATTTTGTCTAACAATTGAAATAAATTTAAAAACTTAGAATCCTCATTAGAACCCATCCTTCCTACATAAAGTTTAAACTGTCGTTTTTCAGACTTAGTAAGGGATTTTACAAGAACAAACAAATTATCTTTCTGCTCACTTGTCATTGTAACGTGTTTTGATGCAATTTACTAGTTATTAGCGCTTTATAATACAGTTTATACTGTCGAATGTTGTAATACAAAAGTAAGGATTTTATCTCAATTTTGCGTTTTAATTTAAATTCGTATTATTAAACAATACGAGTCAATTTTTTTTAATGGATTACGTAGAAATTTTTGATACTACCCTTCGCGACGGAGAACAAGTTCCTGGCTGTAAGTTGGACTCCAAGACCAAGCTTATTATCGCTGAACAGCTTGATTTTTTAGGGGTTGATGTGCTAGAAGCAGGATTTCCTATTTCTAGTCCTGGTGATTTTAAGTCGGTAGAAGAAATTTCTAAATTAGTAAAAAATGCTCGTGTATGCGGTCTTACAAGAGCCGTAAAGAAAGATATTGATGTAGCAGCAGAAGCCATCAAGCACGCAAAGCGCTCTAGAATTCATACGGGTATTGGAACTTCTGAAAGTCATATGCGTTATAAATTTAACGCCACTTCCAAGGAAGTTCTAGAACGTGCAATTGCTGCAGTAAAGCACGCTAAATCCTATGTTGAAGATGTTGAGTTTTACGCTGAAGATGCTGGAAGAACGGATAACGAATTTCTTGCTAAAGTCTGCGAAGCTGTGATCAAAGCGGGTGCAACAGTATTAAATATACCGGACACCACTGGTTATTGTTTACCGGATGAATACGGTGCCAAAATGAAGTATTTAATTGAAAATGTCAAAGGAATCCACAAAGCGCGTTTATCCTGCCATTGTCACAACGATCTTGGCTTGGCAACTGCCAATTCTATTGCAGGAGTACAAAATGGTGCCCGTCAGATAGAATGCACAATTAACGGTATTGGAGAACGAGCAGGTAATACCTCATTAGAAGAAGTAGTGATGATTCTACGCCAGCATCCCGATTTGAATTTAAACACACGAATCCAAGCAAAAATGCTAAATGGCATTAGCAAGCTAGTTTCTGAAAGTATGGCCATGCCGGTCCAGCCCAATAAAGCTATTGTGGGTGCCAATGCATTTGCTCACTCCTCTGGAATTCATCAAGATGGTGTAATCAAAAAAAGAGAGACTTACGAAATCATCGACCCAAAAGATGTGGGAGTAACAGAGTCTTCTATTGTTCTTACAGCACGAAGCGGAAGAGCAGCCTTGGCTTATCGAGCTAAGAATATCGGCTACGAATTAGATAAGCTGCAATTAGATAAAGTATACGAACAATTCTTAGTTGTAGCAGATCAGCAAAAAGAAATTAATGACGAGGATTTACCCAAAATCATTGAAGCAAGTAATTTATAATTAGTAAATCATTTCATGAAACAAACCCTATTTGATAAAGTCTGGGATTCCCACGTGGTGCGAAGTATCGACCAAGGACCAGACGTACTTTTTATCGACCGACACATGGTCCATGAAGTAACCAGCCCAGTTGCTTTTTTGGGCTTAAAAAACAGATCGTTACCGGTATTGCATCCAGAGCGAACATTTGCAACTGCGGATCACAATACTCCTACCTTCAATCAACATTTACCTGTTGAAGACCCCCTTTCAAGAAACCAACTAAAGGCCTTGGAGCAAAATGCGAATGAACACGGAATTTCATATTGGGGATTGGGCCATAAAAAAAATGGTATTGTTCACGTAGTGGGACCAGAATACGGGATCACCCAACCGGGCGCTACAATTGTTTGTGGTGATTCACACACCTCAACACATGGAGCCTTTGGAGCCATCGCCTTTGGAATAGGTACCTCAGAAGTTGAAATGGTTTTAGCCTCTCAATGCATAATGCAGCCCAAACCCAAAAAAATGAGGATTACCATCAACGGCTCACTCAACATGGGAGTAACACCCAAAGACGTAGCTTTATTTATCATTTCCAAGCTTACTACATCTGGAGCTACAGGATATTTTGTGGAGTATGCCGGAGAAGTATTTGAGCAACTCAGTATGGAAGGTCGAATGACCGTTTGTAACCTCAGTATCGAAATGGGAGCTCGTGGTGG
>JAYPMN010000030.1:0-10692 GCA_038129925.1 Flavobacteriaceae bacterium | reverse complement strand
TTGAAGCAGCATAGTTTGCTTGTCCAGCATTTCCTTTTACTCCAACTACAGAGCTTATGTGAATCAAAGCGCCTTTGCGTTGTTTTAAAAAGTTGCGCTGCACTGCTTTAGTCATATTAAAAATCGATTTAAGGTTGACTTCGATTACACGGTCGAAATCCTCCTCACTCATACGCATCAAGAGGTTGTCTTTGGTGATTCCAGCATTATTGATTAGAATGTCTAAGCCTCCAAAATCTTTTAATACCTCGTCTACCAATTGCTGTGCCTGTTCAAAATCAGCAGCATTACTTTGATATCCTTTTACTAAAACACCTTCAGCGCTCAATTCTTTTGTCAATGAATCCGCAGCCTCTTTATTGCTGCTATAGGTAAATGCAACTGCACATCCGTGAGCCACAAATACCTTGGCGATACCTCGGCCAATACCTCTACTAGCTCCGGTTATAATTGCGATTTTTCCTTCGAGTAATTTCATTTTATTTACGATAATACTTCAGCCACTTTAGCTCCAATTTGAGCAGGTGAGTCCACGACGTGTATACCACATTCACGCATAATACGCTTTTTCGCTTCAGCGGTATCTTCACTTCCTCCAACTATAGCTCCTGCATGTCCCATAGTCCTCCCTTTAGGAGCAGTCTCTCCTGCGATAAAGCCAACAACTGGCTTTTTATTTCCAGAGGCTTTGATCCACTTGGCAGCATCTGCTTCCAGTTGACCGCCTATCTCTCCTATCATGACCACACATTCGGTTTCTGGGTCATTCATAAATAAGGCTACTGCATCTTTAGTTGTGGTACCAATTATAGGGTCGCCACCAATTCCGATAGCTGTAGAGATTCCCAATCCTTGACTGACCACTTGATCAGAGGCTTCATAGGTTAGTGTTCCCGATTTAGAAACTATACCAACCTTCCCTTTTTTAAATACAAAGCCTGGCATAATACCAACTTTTGCTTCTTCGGGAGTAATCACCCCAGGACAATTTGGCCCAATTAATGTAGCTCCTTTAGCTTTTACGTATTGAAAGGCCTTGGTCATATCATTGACTGGAATACCCTCTGTAATGGCAATAATGACTTTAATCCCCGCTTCTGCTGATTCCATAATTGCATCTGCAGCAAATGCTGGGGGTACAAAAATGATGGAGGTGTCTGCACCAACCTTTGCAACGGCTTCAGCAACAGAATTAAACACAGGCTTGTCCATATGAACTTGACCACCTTTACCCGGAGTTACACCACCGACTATATTTGTTCCATATTCAATCATTTGGGTTGCGTGGAACGTTCCCTCGCTTCCAGTAAATCCTTGTACAATTATTTTAGAATCTTTATTTACAAGTACACTCATAGTTTATTAGTCTCAATTTAGTTTAAATATTATTCTTTAACCCGCTCAATATAATTCCCCTTTTCTGTATCTACTTTTACCTTATCTCCTTCATTGATAAACAAAGGAACGTTAATTGAGGCTCCTGTTTCAACTGTGGCAGGCTTGGTAGCGTTCGTAGCTGTATTTCCTTTTACTCCTGGTTCTGTATGGGTGACTTCCAAAACCACACTTGCGGGCATATCTGCAGAGAGCGGTAAACCGTCTTCAGAATTGATCGAAATGGAAACCATTTCACCCTCCTTAAGTAAATCAGGGCTATCCAGTATAGTTTTCTCTACGCTAATTTGATTGTAATCATCTGTATTCATAAAATGAAATTGATCACCCTCGCTGTAGAGGTATTGATATTTTTGGGTTTCAACACGAATATCTTCAATTTTATGACCTGCAGAAAAAGTATTATCTATTACTTTACCTGATGTAACGCTTTTGAGTTTAGTTCTTACAAAAGCAGGGCCTTTACCCGGTTTTACGTGTAAAAATTCAATGATTTTGTAAATGTCGTTGTTGTACTTAATGCACAAGCCTTTTCTAATATCTGATGTTGTAGCCATAATCAATTTGCAAATTTAACTTTTTTGGTGGTACCCCCTGACAATTCCTTGTGATGATTTTTCAATGAATTCCAAAATGGCATAGCGTTCTTTCGTAGGCTCAATTTTGTTTTTCACTATATCTAGGGCTTGGGAAATATTGTGTTTACTTCTGAACAAGGTTCGATAAACTTCTTGAACTAAGCTAATCTGCTCTTTTTCTACCCCATTGCGTTCCATTCCAATCGAATTTACACCGACAAAGATTAAGGGATCACGAGCAACCTTAACGTAAGGAGGGACGTCTTTTCTCACAAGCGAACCCCCGGAGATAAATGCAAAATCTCCAATTCTACAAAATTGCTGAATGGCAGTAAATCCTCCCAGGACCACATGATTCCCGACGTTAATATGTCCTGCTAAGGTGCTGCTATTAGAAAAGATACAATGGTTACCAACTACACAATCGTGAGCGATATGAGAATAAGCCATCAATAGACAATGGGAACCAATTTCTGTTTTTCCAGTGGCCGAAGTTCCTCTGTTGATGGTAACGCATTCTCTTATTACGGTGTGGTCACCTATGATAGCAAGTGATTCCTCCCCTTTGAATTTTAAATCCTGAGGGACAGCTGATATCACAGCTCCAGGAAAAACTTTACAGTTTGCTCCTATTCTAGCTCCATCCATAATTGTTACATTTGGACCTATCCAGGTATTCTCACCGATTTCTACATCTTGGCATACAGTTGTAAAGGGATTAATAGTAACGTTTGACGCTATTTTTGCGTTGGGATGAATATGGTTTAAGGATTTTGTCATTTGGGTTTTTTAAGTTTTACGCCTCGAAATCTGAGCCATAAGATCGCCTTGACTGACCAGTTGGTCGTTGACAAAAGCGTAGCCTCTCATATTGCAAATTCCTCTGCGGATTGGGGTTAGTAGTTCCAATTTAAAAATTAGTGTATCTCCTGGATAAACTGGACGTTTGAATTTGACGTTATCTATCTTCATAAAAAAGGTCAAGTAGTTTTCAGGATCGGGAACAGTACTTAAAACAAGTACGCCTCCAGCCTGGGCCATAGATTCGATTTGCAATACACCTGGCATTACAGGAGCTCCAGGAAAATGACCTTGAAAAAAAGATTCATTCATGGTCACGTTTTTTAAGCCTACCACGTGTTGATCTGAAAGCTCTAATACCTTGTCTACCAATAAAAAGGGGGGTCGATGGGGTAACATATCCATGATCTGATTGATGTCCATCAACGGTGGTTTAGACAGATCAACTACGGGAGCTATAGACTTTCTTTGGTTTTTAATTTTCAAGAGAATTTCTTTTGCAAAATCAGTATTGATTTTGTGCCCCGGTTTAGTAGCGATTATTCTTCCTTGTATAGGCATACCGATTAAAGCTAAATCACCAATTAAATCTAATAATTTGTGTCGGGCAGCTTCATTGGTGTAGTTCAGTTTAAGATTGTCTAGTATCCCATTGGACTTAACAGTAATTTTGTCCTTACCAAACGCCTTTTTTAAACGCTCCATATTGAACTCTGCCAATGGCTTATCTACATAAACAATGGCATTGTTGAGATCGCCACCTTTGATCAATCCATCTTCTAATAGGGCTTCCAATTCATGTAAAAAGCTAAATGTCCTTGCTGGAGCAATTTCTTTACTAAAATCCTCAAGTTTCTGTAGACATGCATTTTGGGTTCCCAAAACCTTGGTTTGAAAATCAATCATTACATTAAATGAAGTATAGTCTGAAGGGAGAATAAGAATTTCACCTCCCGTTTCTGCATCGGTGTGTTCTATGACTTCTTGAACAACAAAAACCTCTTGTTCTTCTTGTTGGGATTTAATGCCTACCTTTTCAATTGCATCGGAAAAGGGCTTGGAAGATCCATCCATGATTGGAATTTCCAAGCCGTTAATTTCAATTCTACAGTTGGATATTCCTGCAGCGAATAGAGCTGCCAAAAGATGTTCTGTGGTTTGGATCTTAACCCCTTCCTTTTCAATAGTGGTACCTCGATCGGTACGTGTAACAAAATTAGCGAGGGCTGGAATTTCAACTTGGGGGTCGAGATCAGTTCGAACAAAGTGTATTCCAGTGTTTTCTGGAGCTGGATTTAAGATTAATCGTATTTGTTCTCCAGTATGCAAACCAACTCCCTCTAATTTTATTGGCTTTTCTAAAGTTTGCTGAGATTTAATTTTCGCAATCATACTATTTATTTTTTTCTAAACGAGATAATCGAGTCTCAATTGTGGGCAATCTCTTAAATAAAGCATAAGATTTATAAAATGATTTGTAATCAACCGCTGGTGTACCTTGAACAGCGCTACCATCAGGTATGTTTTTGATTACTCCAGACTGTCCTTGTATTTGAACTCCATCACCTAATATTAAATGTCCGATAATCCCTACCTGACCTCCGATGACACAACGAGAACCAACTTTGGAAGAGCCTGCTATTCCTGTCTGAGCCGCTATAACAGTATGCTCGCCAATTTCTACATTATGAGCAATCTGAACTAGATTATCGAGCTTGACCCCTTCACCGATTATTGTGGCTCCCAAGGTTGCCCGATCTATAGTTGTATTAGCACCAATCTCGACATTATTTTTAATAATTACTTTACCCAATTGAGGAATTTTCAAATACGCTTTTTGGTCTTGAGGTGCAAATCCAAAACCATCTGAACCGATAACTACTCCAGAATGCAGTATACAATTTGAGCCAATCTCAGTATCGTCCATGATGCTCACCCTAGGGTTTAAAAGAGTACCCTTTTTTATTTTTACGTTATCTCCGATCACACAATGCCCATGAATTTGAACACCGGATTCTACTACACTATTAGAACCGATGCATACATAAGGGCCTAAATAGACGTCCTTTGCAATTTGAGCTGAGGATTCCACAATGGCAGTCTTGTGAATCCCTTGTTTTTTATTGGCTTTATCCGCTGACCAGTCCATTAAAAGCTGGGTAAAGGCTGCATAAGCATCTTTCACACGAATTAAAGTCGTAGAAACCGCTTCATCAATCTTTAAATCATTTGAAATAAGTACTGCACTTGCTTTTGTTTTGGACAAATACGGCAAGTATTTGTGGTTAGCCATAAATGAAATGGATCCCGCTTTAGCATCTTCAATTCTGGAAAGGCTTCGAATGGATACTTTGTCGTTGCCTTCAATAGTTCCGCACAGCTTTTCAGAGATTTCTAAAGCAGTTAAATTCATTCTGCAAAATTAAGGATTTATGGGGAATTAATCTGTTTCGGATAGCACAAATAATACCTGGTCACTGGGGTTGAAAACTGCTTAAAATCCAAATATTGTATCGCTTCAGCTAAGGGAAACACGTTGTCATTCTTGTCGAGTATAAGTAATCGAGATTCATCAGACAAATACGTTTGGTTTGATATACTTCCGCTAAAAACAAAATATTCGCTAGCTCCTAAATCGGCCTTAGTCGCGTCCAAACTGATTGTTTTCTTTTCAATTTCCTCATGGCTGTAGGCCTTATCTCTAATTTTAATTTTAGGTAGTTTACGGTGTAAAAGTTGACTTGAAAGCGACGCCAATACTTGATCACTGTGCTTTTCCCATGATTTTAGCAATTGGATGATATCTGAATCGTCCAAATTTAAATAGTGTAGTAAAACTTCTTCGCTTAGCTGATTTTGATCGGATTGCTTCTTGTTTAAAAGCGAAAATAGCGCATGCTCCTCCTCTACTTCCATAGCCCCTAGCTCAATCAAATACTGAAAGCGTTCTAATGTTTTAACCAAAAGCACCTCAGCCGCCAAACTGGTTTTGTGTAAATAAACCTGCCAATACATCAGGCGTCGGGCGAGCAAGAACTTTTCTAGGGAGTGAATGCCTTTAACCTCAAAAACCAACTGCTCATTTATAACATTCATCATGGCCAAGATTCTGCTGGTATTGATATTACCTTCTGTAACTCCTGTGTAAAAGCTGTCTCGTTTAAGGTAATCGAGTCGGTCTACATCTACCTGACCCGAGACCAATTGATACATGAACTTTCTAGGATATTGATTGGTAAATATTTGATAGGCCAAGTCCAATTTACCATTAAAAATCTGATTCAAAAGTGAAATGACTCGAAGTGAAATGGTCTCGTGATGTATTCCATGAAGAAGCGATTTTTCTGTTGCATGAGAAAAGGGTCCGTGTCCGATATCGTGGAGCAATATAGAGATTTGCATCGCTTCTCGTTCTTGAGGACTAATCTGTATTCCTTTAGCTATAAGAACTTCAATCGCCTTTTGCATGACATGCATTGCCCCAATGGCATGTTCAAATCTGGTATGGTGTGCACCTGGGTAAACTAAACTAGACAATCCCATCTGTGAAATTCTCCTCAGACGCTGAAAGTAAGGATGATTGATAAGTTGTAATATCAAATCCGTTTCTATGGCAATAAATCCATAAATTGGGTCGTTAAATAATGTACTTTTTCGGTGGGCCAAGGCTTACATAATTAGTAACAAAGATATTAAATGAATTGGATCAATATTTTATGGGTAGACGACGAGATCGAGATGCTCAAGCCTCACTTTTTATTTTTAAAAGAACGCGGCTATAGTATGACTCCGTGTACCAACGGACTGGATGCGTTAGATCTAATCGATAAGGACACCTTTGATATCGTTCTTTTAGACGAAAACATGCCCGGGCTAAACGGTCTAGAAACTTTGGATGGTATTAAAAATAAATATCCTGATTTACCGGTGATCATGATTACCAAAAATGAAGAAGAGCACATCATGAATGAGGCAATCGGTGCCAAAATTTCTGACTATTTGATCAAGCCCGTAAACCCAAATCAAATTCTACTTTCTCTCAAAAAAATATTAAACCACAAAAGCCTCATTGCTGAAAAAACTACTCAAAATTATCAGCAGCAATTTCGCGAATTATCGTTATCAATCGTGAATCTGGAAACCCACTATGTCTGGATTGAATACTTCAAAAAATTAATGTACTGGGAATTAGAGCTTGAATCGCTTGAAGACTCCAGTATGTTTGAAGTCTTCAAAACTCAAATGCAAGAGGCAAATGTACAGTTCGCAAAGTTTATTGAAAACAACTACAAAAACTGGATGCAAGGCAACAAAGGTCCTGTAATGTCGCATCAAGCTTTTGAACAATTTGTATTCCCTCAGCTTAAAAAAAATCACCCCAGCTTACTTCTCATGATTGATAATCTGCGGTTTGACCAGTGGAAAACTGTTGCGTCAGAAGTGAAAGAATACTGTAAGGTAGATAGCGAATCCGCATATTTCAGCATACTTCCCACTGCCACACAGTACGCTAGAAATGCTTTTTTTGCTGGTCGCACTCCTCTAGATATCAGCAAAACTTTTCCGCACTGGTGGAAAAATGACATAGACCAAGGAGGCAAAAATCTACACGAATTTGATTTACTAAAAGATCTGAGTAAACGGTTGGGTGTAGAACGTCCAATGAGTTACCATAAAATCACACAAATTCAGCAGTGTCAGCAACTGACTAAAAACCTTCAAAATCATGCACATGAGGGACTTACCACTGTAGTTTACAATTTTGTTGACATGATTTCCCATGCTAAAACTGAAATGGAAGTCATCAAAGAATTGGCTCCTGACAGCAAAGCATATCGATCTCTTACCGCCAGTTGGTTTAAAAACAGTCCTTTGAAAGACCTGATCAAAAAAGCAACGAGTCTCGGATTTCAAATTTTGCTGACCACAGATCACGGAACCATAAATGTAGGGCACCCTAGCGAGGTTATTGGAGACAAAGAAACCAGTATGAATTTACGCTATAAATCTGGGAAAAGTTTAACCTTTCAGAATAAAGACGTTATTTCTTGCAAGAATCCCGAAAGCTATCAACTCCCTTCTTTTTACGGACTCAATAGCAGCTATATTTTTGCAAAAAACGACACCTATTTTGTATATAAAAACAACTTTAATCATTACGCCAAATTCTTTAATGACACCTTTCAACACGGTGGGGTATCATTGGAGGAAATGATTATCCCATTTGTTGTATTAAACCCCCGATAGTACTACTTTTGCCGAATGCATTTGAGCTACCAACTTGATGAAATCGAAAGGGCTGCCCGATACCTTTTAGACCGAGCCTCAACAGCTGTAATACGGATTGACGGCCCTATGGGTGCTGGTAAGACCACTTTAATTTCTGCGGCAGTAAAAATACTTGGAGTGACTGACACCGTAAGCAGTCCAACTTTTTCTCTGGTCAATAATTATCAAAAAGAAAATGAAGTTTTTTATCATTTTGATTTTTACCGTCTCAATCATCCAGACGAAGCC
This sequence comes from Flavobacteriaceae bacterium, assembly GCA_038129925.1. Classification (GTDB taxonomy): domain Bacteria; phylum Bacteroidota; class Bacteroidia; order Flavobacteriales; family Flavobacteriaceae; genus MS024-2A. The sequence continues at coordinate 2,401 of JAYPMN010000030.1, read as the reverse complement.
TTAGATATCGGACTGGAAGAATATTTAGAATCTGGTCATTTATGTTTGCTAGAATGGGCTGAAAAAGTAAGCCCTCACCTTCCATTGGAATACGATCATTTTATCATTGAAGTGCAAAATGATGAAAGTAGAATTTTAAAAAAATTAAAACACTAAAATCATGAAATTTCTCTATCGTTTAGGATACTATTTAGGAGGTTTTTCAGTCGGTCTTATTTTTTTAGCCTTTATTTTAAACGGTAAAAAAACAAGCTGTAACTATACTCCAAACGCCAGAGTGATTGATAATTTAATACAAAAAAAAATTATTATTCCCGAAGCAATTCTCAAGGATAAGCCTCAACTGGATTCGAATCAAATTAGAGAGATTATCAAGAGGGGGAATGTAGATTTTTCCAAGAGCGATACTAAAAGAGATTCGTGTAAGATGTATCATATTGAAAATGCTGATACCGATGATGCATTTTTGGAGCTTACCAATTGCGCAAAGACAGTGACTCTTATTTCTGTTTCTGGAATTTAACCTTTCTTCTTCGTTTCAATTCATTTTTAATCAAACTTAACTCCCGTGGGCTTTGACCCCCAACAGAAGTATTCTCTTCAGCCCTTCGGATCAAATAAGGTATAACCTCTTTTACATGACCGTAGGGAAGGTATTTAATGACTTGGTATCCATTAGCCGCCAAATTAAATGAAATGTGATCTGCCATACCGTAAAGCTGAGAAAACCAAATTTTTGGATGATTCGGAGGCATTTTTTTATCTTCCATCCATTTCACCACTTTAGACGCACTCTCTTCACTATGTGACCCTAAAAACAATTCACAGCAATTGAGGTTTTCTAAAATCAATTTTAAAGCTGCATTAAAGTTCGCATCAGTAGCCTGCTTGGAAACACAAATCGGAGAGGGATATCCTTTTTCTACTGCCCTTAAATTTTCCTTTTCCATATAGGCGCCTCTAACGAGTTTTATTCCCAACTGAAATTTTTCTTTTTGAGCAATTTCAAGCAAGTTTTCTAAGTAGGCCAGTCGATCTTTTCGGTACATCTGAACGGTATTAAAAATAAACGCCTGTTCGCCTCTATTGTATTGGCGCATCATGTCCAAAGCAATTTCATCTATTGCCTTTTGAAGCCATGACTCCTCAGCGTCTATAAGTAATCGAACTCCTTTGTCTTTTGCAAATTTACAGCAGCGACGAATGCGATCAAAAACTCTAGCCCAAGCAGCTGACTCTTCTTTTTCAAGCGGTATTTCTGCTGATTTCTTTTTAAAAAGGTGAGTAGATCCAAAAGCTGTAGCCTTAAAGACAGCAAAAGGAAGTGCACTATTAGTGGAAGAATAGGATAGGGTTTCCAAAACATGATTTAAACTAGCATCCATCCCCTTCTCAGTTCGTTGTCCCTCTGCCGCATAATGCATATAGGATTTTACATTGAGGTCTGCGAGTAAATCAACCAAATCCATTGAATCATTTTCTGTGGTTCCCGCACAAAACTGTTGATGGATGGTATTTTTTAGAATTCCTTTGATCGGGATCCTAAGACGGAGTAAGAAAAGAATCAACTTTCCTCCGAAACGAACAAGCAATTGCTTAGAAAAAAGTCTAAAAAGTAAATACGCTTTGCGGAGCTCTTGATCAGTTTTTAATTGATAAGCCGTTTTAGTATTCTCAAACCAAACCATTCAATTAAATTGAAATTATTTAATTTTTACTTTGCAACAAGGGAACAAAACGAAAACGTCCAAATTTCTCTTTGTCAAATGAATTCATACCCGTTTTAGTGTATCGCATCATAAACTGCTCTTCTTCACCAAGTGGGATAATTAATTTCCCTCCAATATCCAATTGATTCAATAAGGCCTTTGGTAGAGCCGGTGCTGCAGCAGTAACAATGATTCTATTATAAGGTCCAGCTTCTTCATATCCCAAATAACCGTCCCCAAAAAGGTGCTTTTTAGGCCTCAATCCCAACTTTAGAAACAATCGTTGGGTTTTTTTAAAAAGTAGCTGCTGTCTTTCAACGGTGTAAACGTATGGAGTAATTCCGAGAAGCACAGCAGTTTGATAGCCCGAACCGGTTCCAATTTCTAACACTTTAGAGGTTGGCTGGAGCTGTAGTAATTCTGTCTGATAAGCTACTGTATAAGGTTGAGAAATAGTCTGTTCTGCAGCTATAGGGTAAGCCTTATCTATGTATGCAAAATTGACCAAGCTTGGATCCATAAATAGATGGCGTGGGACATCATTCATGACCTCCAATACCCGCTCATCTTTTATACCTTTTAGCCTCAGCGATTCTACAAGTTGCTTTCTTTGCCCTTGATGTTTTGTAGTGTCCTCCATTACAAACAAAATTAGTTTAGTTTTTTGAAATTATAATAAATTTGATTGTACT